>MEOQ01000020.1 GCA_001769275.1 Bacteroidetes bacterium GWF2_43_63
CTTTGTTTAAGTTGAACATTTAAAAATTTGTAGCAAATATAATTTGACTACTTGTTGCAACTTCTTCAAAGACCTTTTTTATTACATGGATACTCCTGAAAAAACAGACGAAGCAATTGTTCCTTTCTCCAGTAATGGGGCATAATGATTTTGCGACGCACAAAAATAATTAGCGGCATGGTTATCGCAATGCGCCCCGTCTAAAAATTTTTTTTGATCATCCCTTTTTATGCCAGTCACCTACTGCGATTGCAATTGCAAGCCTGTCGAATAGCCGATCTCCGAAATACCTGCGGTTTAGTTTGTAGCAGAACTCATCAAGATATGCCTGGAGATATTTGCCTTTGATTTTATGATAGATACCCAGCAGCGTACGTTTTGCATTACTAATTGCCACATGTACCCATTTAAGAGTGCTTGTTGTGACTTCTTCTGAGGATTTTTCCACGATATGTACTTCAACATATTCTGAAATGTTGACATAGCTTGTACTCTTATCTGAGAACACAATGCTTTTTTCATCAATGCTTTGTTCAACCATCTGATCTATATTTTCGGCCTTGTGATTTTCCAAAACTTTCATCTTGAAAAAGCGGCACTGATTGCTTTTCTTGCCTGTATTCAAGTCTTCAAGCGGTGTTGACTCTGCCATTACTCCAACATTCTTTTTCTTTTTGCTGCCACGGCCACGCTTTTGATTTTCTTTATCCTCTTTGCTTGTTTCGGTTACAAAGTATCCTTCATCAATTTCTATCATGCCCTCAAGCTGATACAGTTCTTCTCTCTGACCCATTGCCGCACGAATCTTATGCATCATTGCCCAAACCGGCTCATATCGTTTATGTCCCAACTGCCGCTGTAACTCGGTTGCGGATATTCCTTTCTTGCTATGAGTCATAAATGCCATAGCCAAATACCATGTACGAATTGGCAGATTCGAATTTTCCATCATGGTTCCACTTCGCAACGTAGTCCTGAACTCACATTCAGAACATTGCCACATGTCTTTTGCTTTTAACCAATAGTGTTTTTCGCATCCACAGCGCTTACAAACTATGCCTTCTTTTTCACGAACATGCCTGAAATGATCTCTGCAGCTTTGTTCATCAGGAAAGTTTTCAATGAATTTGATTATTTTCACGTCAAATAATTTCCCTATAAGGTACAGGAATTTTTTAATCTGGCATTATTGCGGAGATACAAAAAATTTTTTAATAAAATGAAAACATTCAAATTAACAGCAGCGCTTTTTTTAGCTGCAACAATCATTCTTGGATTCAGTAGCTGCAAAAAATGCAACGGCGAAGATCCGGCAGCACGCATCGTTAACGAGGGCAGCGAAAAAGCCAGTGTTCAGATAAAGACATCGGGTGGAAATACCGAAAACATAAACAACATTGAGCCGGGCACGTCTTCGGCTTATGTGTCCTATGCACCGGGCGAAGTTGTATTCACTGCAACGGTTGACTCCGTGCTGTTTGTTGATACCGTATTTATGAGCGAATGCTTCGATTACGACATCATTATCAACGAAAACAACACCATCTCTGCCACTGCTGTTGACAGGAATGATTAATTAAAGTCATCCTCTCTTACTGGCACGGCCTGGTAAAAACTAACAGGCGCGGAAATGAAATTCGTGCCTGTTTTTTTATTGCACATACATTAAAACGCTTGCATTGGCGTGGGTTAATTAGTCGTTGCAAAAACACAAAATCCGAATGCTTAGTTCCCGGTCCCTTACTGAGTTTTAGCTATACTGACTCAATCGGGATCTCCCCGAAAACCGCCAGACTCCTTTCTTCTGCGAATTACGCAAATGAACGCGAAAGATTTTGCACCCCCTCAGCAGGTCTTATTGACGCAAATGCGAATCAACATTCATCTGCGATGTATGCTGATTCAGCGTTTTCAATAAAACTCCCCATTAAAAATACACCACCTCATCCCCCACCAGAATCTTGTATTTTTTCTTTTCAAGATTGAAAAAGATGACAATCCGCACATTGCGCGCGTCGTACACAGCAATGAAGGCATCGACGGGAGATTCGTACAAATTGATTTTATTAGATTGCTGCTTTAGTGCCACTTGCTGTCGTAATGCGGCTTCACGTAGTGTCATATAAGTTTGATCAATCATGTATTTCCAGACGGTGTCGCGTGACGAAGCATTCAGAACCTCATATTCCATGCGTAACGCAGTGGTATCAAAGGCCGGAAAGCGATGTTTGAATTCATCAATGGTTTTCACATAACGATAGGCGCCAACCTGTACAAACGCCCGGTAAGGCTTGAACGCAATGGTATCGAGTCTCTCTTCGAGTTCAATCAGTTTCTGCTCGAATTCAGTTACAACCGGCACGGTGTCTATTACTTCTACTACAACGGTATCCGGTTTGATAACCGGAATGGTGTCTTTAATTATTTCGCAGGAATAAATATCATAATTTCCACTGAGGTTGCTGCTAAAATAAAACACGGTGTCATACACCACCAGATCGCGCACATCGCTTGCAATAAAGCTGTCCGGGATGAATGATACCGCTTTGGGTGCAGACCATTTTGAGCCGTCAAATGTAGAATAATACGGTTTGAATTTTCCGTTGCGGTTGCTGCTGAAAAGCAAAGTGCCGTCGTCCATTACACGAACATCCGTCTCATCGGAAACGGCATTAACACTATCGATCGACAAAACATCTGATAATTTCATTTTCTCATCCGCCAAGCCGAAATACAGATCAAATCCACCTTGTCCGCCACTTCGATCCGATGAAAAAATCATCCAATTGTTAAATGAAGACGCTGACTGTTCCTGACTTTCGTCCGTATTCAGCGGAAACGGAATGCGTTTGAAATGATTGTATTTTTCTTTTCCGGATAATCCGGCGGTTGAATAAATGTCGCCTCCATTCCAGGCACGGAATAGAAAGACCGCCTTCTTATCAGCGCTGATGCCGGACACCGCTGTATGATCATCGGTGTTGTAGAAATAGCTGTATTTTGTTTTACCATTTTTCGGATTGTATTCATACACGTTCTGATTGCCTGCCAGCGACATTTCGCGCGTTTCGGGATTCACCCGCTCCGAAGTAAAAATCAGTTTTCCCGAATTCAGCAATACAGGTGCATAATCGCCCTGAGGACAATTAAGCTCGCTGACCGGTTTTATTATCAGCTTGCCGGCTGCATACAGACTATCGATCCGCAACAACGCTTGTTGTGCAAAACCCGCATCAGCTGCGTATATCAGAAACGTCAATATAAAAAACAGCGAACGTTTCATTAGCGTGCTGCTTTTTGTTCGTTGAAAATCTTACGAATAAAAATCGCATTACTCACACCGGCATAAGTGGCATTGTTCTTCACTGCATCGGACATACCATAGGCAAAGGCATAACCGAAACTGAAGCTCTGTGCAGTGATTCCGGCGTTGAAAATAATTGATGAATTATTTCTGTACCCTGCGCCCACCCAAAATATCTTGCGGTATTTGAAATCGGCGCCAAGCTGAAATCCGAAAATTTTATTGCTCATTCCTGCAGCAGCCCAGCCCTGCAGCGAAGCATTTTCATTGAGCGAATATACATAGGCCCCCTGCAATCCGATGACCGGTTTCATCTGGTTGTCTACAACATTATTCATGAATCCGTAACGGACAGGGATCAGCTGCGAAGCATTAAGTCCAATATAAAATTTATTCTGGCTCACCAGCGCTATGCCCGCAGATGCATTTCCTGCCGGCTGATGCATAGTTCCGCCTGCAAGTATGGGATCATCGTACTGATTGACTACCGCATCATCTATATTGAATGTCATCTGATTGAAGGAGCCGGTCCCGTGAAACACCAGCTTCATGGCCTTTTCAGGAGCCAGATTCAATGAATATAAAAAAGAGAAATCGGCGGACAGCATCGTTGTAAGTCCTGCTTTTTCGCGGTTTATAACAAATGCAGCACCGGTGTTGTTACCAGTCGGCGCCGAGAGTGCGAGTGTTTGATAGACAGGTCTGTTGCCGAATCCGTCGATGCGCGATCCGGTCGAGAAACTGAGTTGCGGAACACCGTACCACGCCGACAAGGCCTGATTCTGTGTTTCAGGCGCAACATTCTGAAAAGGGCTCAGGCTCTGGCCTACCTGAAACTGTGCAAAAAGAGCTGTGCAGATTAGCAGCGATATGCTGAAGATTATAATTCTTTTCATGGCTTAGTATTTTACGTCAATACTGTTCTTGTATTCCTTTTCGATGATGCCGTCGTTCAGACGCACAACATAATAATAGACGCTGTTCGCAGGAGCATCATTGTCGAGCGGATTCCACGCGCCTGCACAATCGGTGGTTTCAAACACCAGCTTGCCCCACGAATCGTAAATCTGCATGAAGAAACTCACGTAATTACAAGCGCCTTCTACATAGTAGGTATCGTTGAATCCGTCCCCATTGGGCGAAACAAGATTCGGCAACGTGAAGCAATCGCCCAGTTCGCTGTGAATAACAACGGTCGTTGTATTTGTACACGCGCTGTCGTCAGTAGCGGTATAATTATACACACCAGATACAAGGCCCGAAATCATCGTTCCTCCCGTAGCAGTAAATCCGTTCGGTCCTGCCCATGTGATATCGTAGTCCGGCTTCGGATCACCTCCTGTGATAAAAAGTGAAATGGAACCATAAGTGTCGTTGTCACAAATGTTGTGAACAACAGTTTCAGACACCACCATGGGCGTTGCCGATTGATTAATGACAAAATCATAATATCCCTGGCAGGCAGTCTGGTTGTCGGTGATTGTAATGGTATAAGTTCCTGCAAGAAGCGCTACCCCACCCTGATAAATAGTATCGTTGGTTGTAAAGGAACCATCAACAAATTCTGTGTCCCATGTGTAGGAGTAATAATACCCGGTATCAGCCAACAGAGCTGTAACACTTGCATTTCCTTTGAGCCCGTTGCAAACATAACCAACCAGGTTTGATGTGTACGGAATCGTATCCACATTCGGAATTACAATAGTGTCGAACACCATGCAGTTCCAGCTGTCTGTTACTTCAATTCGATAGGTTCCTCCGCGCACTCCGGAAATATCTTCAGTATAAAAGGTGGAATCGAAATTTACATCACGCCAGAAATAGCTATATGCCGCAACACCGCCACTGACGCCGATATCGATAGCACCATTGTTGAAGCCGTCACAGGTGCTGGGGGTGATTGTCACTGTGGAAATGGCTATTTGTGCTGGCTGCGTGAGATCGTAGGAATAAACTGCAGTAGCCGCAAGCGCGTCGGTAACAGTGACACTGTAGGTTCCGGCACTCAGATTGTGAATGGCCTGGGTGGTCTCAGTTGTGTTCCACAAATAGGTATGCGGAGCAGTACCAAAGCCAGGCACGGCAATGACAGCACCGTCGGTATCACCAAAGCAGGTGAGGTCGTGGACTACCTGAATCTGCGCCTGCAACGGAAACAGGGACACTAAAAAGGCTATAAAAAACAAATACTTTCTCATGGTGTTGGAATTCGAACTCAATTAGGCCTCCAAGATACACAATTGTTAAATAAGGGCTGATGAATGACCTATCACTTTAACACAATTGTTAAAATAAAAACTTCAGCAACCTGGCGGGTTATGTTTGCATTTTAACGTTATCTGAAAATCCAACTAATCGATTTATCAGGTTTTACCTGGCCAATAAAAATCAGTCAAAATAAATGATCAGATTTTTAATCAATATATTTACTATTTTTACCTCTGTAAAAAGCCATTTTATGCAACAGTTTGATCAGATAATATCAATAATGCCTTTGCTGATATCAGTGGTTGCCATTGTGATGCTGCTCTTAAGATATCTGCTGCTTCGAAAAATTCATCATTTATTCCTGTTACTGGTTTTTGTACTTCTTGCATTCAGTTATCTCTACATCTGGCTTTTCTGCCAGGCAGAATATGAGATCATCGCATGGCTATTCCCATTACGACAGCCAGTGAAGATGCTGCTTATTCCAGCCTGTTATTTTTTTATGATTTCGACCTTTCTGGGTAATAAAATGCAAGCCGGTATCGCAATGCTTCATATCCTTCCTGCCATTTTTGTATTTGTTGGCTTCATTCCATTCTGGTTCGTGCCGCAGGAAATTCAACTTGGGTACCTGTCACAGGATTACACGAACACCACAAACAATTTTGTCATTACAAATGTGCAGATTCTCCGATTAGTGTCAGTATTCATTATATTCAATGCAATGCTCCTTGTTTATTCACTTCTGGCCATCCGTGAATTCAACCATTATAAAAAAACACACGCCCATTCACTTTTTCTGATTAAGGGAACCAGCACATTTACTGTCACTTTGGTGTTTCTTACTTTATTGCTGGTGCTGGTCGACAACGCCTATTTCCTTGGTATCTCACAAATGCAGAATTCAAGAATAATGTTCAGCCTGCTTTCTACTGTCATATTATTGCTGATATTCATTTATGGGTATTTGCGAAAAGAATGTATTTCGTTCGAAACAATAGAAACAATGTTGAATGCTAAAACGCCTACAGAAAAGCAACGATAGAATTGTAGCGACTTTCATTAGCCAGCTTTATTAATGGCACTGACACCGTCACTACAGCGATCGGGAAATAATTCGTGACAATGAGTAGTTTTTATATAGCCTCTAAACATCTGTCAAAGAGACTTCATAAAATAAGTAATGTGGCATGGCTGCAGCAGTTGAGATCAAAACGAAAACAAATCGAGGAAACATACCCTTGTGAAATCAAATATTTTTAGACAAGTACTAACAAATTGCCAAAGAATGACATATATTTGCATTCAAGGTAAATCATGAAATATGAATTATTTCGATCTGGCTCTTTCAGTTCTGCCACTGGCGATTTCTTTTTCAGCTTTTATACTGCTGCTAAAAAGGTATTTTCAACTTAAACAGCTGCATCACTTGTGTCTGTTCATCGTTTTCGGATTGTTGACGTTTACCTATTTATATTTCTTTATATTTTGTATAAAACTGAACAGTGTTGCTACAATTCTGTTTCCGCTCAGGCAGCCGGTCAGCTTGTTGCTGATCCCGTTCAGCTCATGCTTCGGCTTTGCCTTATTTCTGGGAGCATCGGTTCCTTTCAGAAAAGTGTTCATTCATTTGTTGCCGGCCCTGTTTGTCTTTATCTGCTTCATCCCTTTCTGGTTTCTCACGCCTGCACTTCAGGTTGAATATCTGTCCGGTGCATTGCCAGACAATTTTGATAATATGATTGTTAGAAATACCGACACACTTCGTCTGACTTCCATCTACGTTCTCTTCAACGCTCAACTGGTTTTATACAATATTTATTTGGTTTTGAAATTCAGAAACTACGATAAAAAAAGTCCAGTATCGCTGCATGCTCATCACGATGCAGGAACAATTGCCATTATACTTGTTCTTTTCACCTTTCTGTTGGTTTTAATCAACAACGCATATGTTTTGGGAGTGTCAATGTATCTGGGTTCAAGAATTTTTTTCAACAGTACATCAGCCGTCATTTTACTGATGGTTTTCCTGGCCGGATATTTAAAAAAGCAAAGTCTTGCCAGCGAAAAGCTGCCTGGAATTGACGAGGAAGACACTAATCCGGGCATATAAATTCGAATATTTTAAGTTGCCACAAGGCAAAAAGGCTCTAAATCAGTGAACTTAGCTCGCTGCCTGCTACTTGGTTTCAGCCCCAGCCAACTGGCGCGTATAAGATTTCCGGGACAGTGTTTTTGCCGCAAAAAGCGAGTAATTCACACCTGATTTCATATCGCATTGTCGCATCATCGCCCCCTCGAATTATCGCATCATCGCACCATTGCCCCATCGCATTTCGCATTATCGAACAATCGCATCTTGTGTTTTCACATCTCCACATTCGCGACCGTGTCACGTTTCACGTGAAGCGCACATCTTCACATCATAACGGCATCATCGCTACACGATTTTATCGTCTCTCTTTTTCCCACATACGCGCAGCGTCACATTTTCACATTCATTCGCATTTCTACATAAGCTCCGCCTCAATCTCGCTCATAGCCTGCAAAGCCATCGTGGCAAAAGCCTCAATCGGCAAGTCGATTTTTTCGCATTCAAGAATGTTTTCGCGCTTCACGGAAGCAGCAAAATTCACTTCCTTCATGCGCTTCACAACCGACTTCGGCTTCACACTGCTGATTTTTTTATCCGGATAGACCAATGCTGTGGCCATAATCAGACCTGTGATGGTTTCAGCTGCTGCCAATGCATGATGAAACCGCGTGCTGCGAGGCTTCGGAGCCGACATTTCGTTGTGCAGGCTGATGGCCTCAATGGCATCTTCGTGAAGGCCTGCTTCGCGCAAAATGGGCACACAGACTTGTCCGTGCGTCATCGCATCGGCGTTGGTGATTTCGACATCAATGTCGTGCAGTAGTCCGGCCAGTCCCCACAATTCTTCATCTTCGCCAAAATGGTCCGCCACTGCGCGCATCACTACTTCCGAGGCTAGACAATGTGCTTTCATACGAGGATTCTTAATGTGCTGGTCAAGTAATTCGAGTGCGGTGGTGCGTGTCATTGGATTTTTTTGCAAAGGTAAAAAATCGTGAAATCGAAGAAATGTAATACCATCAATAACGGGCATCTAAGCGAATATTCCGCCGCGCTTCGGACGAATTTTCCCATTTGCCGGATTAAACATGTAAAGAACCTCGTGATTTGTTATCAAATTGAATATCAACAACTTCATATTGCTGATAATTAGACAGAACCCCAAGGTAAGTCTATCGGAAAATGAAATCTAATGCCATGCTGATATTAAAGAGTCAATTGCTTGAAAAATAAAATATTAACACCAACCTCATAGAGTATGAGTATCCACATATATATACATGGTGCATGCATTGGTTAATACGGAGTCAATTGTTCTTACTTGTTAATTGTCAAATATTTATTTTTAGAATTAGAATAAATAAGGCGTAATTTTGCAATACGGACCGAGCGACAAATAAAATGCTCAAGGTCGAAATATTTTTTCGTGCAACCTGTTTAGAATAGAATTTCTCAGGAACTGCAAAAATAAAAATTCCGGGTTACTTTTTTCATGATTAAAGTACATGTTTGCTCACCAACGCGAGTTCAACAACAATTCTACATGCTTTTCAACCCAAACTTTAATTAAACGACTTTTATGAAATTTATTTCTGTTTTTTTCTTCTTCTTTTTTCTGACATTATTGACCCGGGCTCAGGTCAAAATTGGTGACAATCCTGGCTCCATCAATTCCAACTCTATGCTCGAAATTGAGAGCGGTAGCAAGGGGTTTCTGGGGCCAAGAGTCGCAATCAATGATATAACAAATGCGTCACCTCTAAGTGCACCCGTTCCCGAAGGCATGCTGGTGTATTCCGACGGAGGCGCAGTAGCTGATGGTTTCTACTATTGGGACGGCAGTCAATGGGTGAAACTAATTACCGGCGCTGACAAGCCACAGATCTATTCAAAAACCACATCCAGCACACTAACCAAATCGGAGACCTTTGTAGTGGCCAGCAATGACATAACAGTGACATTACCTGCAGTGACGGCAACCGACGATGGAATAAAAATCACCATTAAGAATATAGGCAGCCATATGGACCTTGTTGTTGTGAAAGGCAACAGTGGTGCTCTGATTGATGGTTTGGACAGCTGCAATATGAATCGCTTCATCTCTCGAACCTATGTAGCTTACAATGGCAACTGGATTGTTCAGGGACGCGAACCGCACCTCGAAGACATCCTGGATGTATCGCCGGATGATAGCTGGCAAAGCTTAAACGAAGTCTTTGAATACCTGGAAGAACACATGTCGGTTCCTACCATTGTCAGACTGAGTGGAAGCGACTATGAAGTTAGCAACACCATCACCATTGACCTGCCGTATCCGGTAACAATACAGGGGGCTTCGTATGGCTCTGCTGCAATTATTCCGGCTGCTTCACTCAGCGGAAAACCCATGTTTCGCTGCGTATCGGAGACGTATTTCAAAATGCTCGACTTTGTCGGAAATCCGGCGCTGGCTGGTTATGGAACCAATGTGGGCGAAGATGCCATCCGCTTTGTGGGACCTGATACTTATAATGAGATAAAAGACTGCGTTTTCGATGGATTTTACAACACTATCCTAGATTCCACCAATGCCGAGCTCTGGATTTTCGAATGCGATTTCTATGATGCTACAAATAATGGATTGCTCATTCATGGAAATGTTCCGGGTGTGAAGATCCGCATTTCGGAAACCGATTTCATGAATTGTACACGTGGAATTAATTTGGATAAAGGTTCGGCAGCTGCCTTTCATGCTGGTTCAATTGTATTTGAATGCGTCAATGCAACAGACACCGCCCTTGTCTATCACCCGGCCGGGTTCACGTTCTCAACCATTATTATCAAAAACACTGCGTGGAACCATCTTGGATATTATATTGAAGGGTTTGATTTTTCACGTACCGATGGACGTGATGCAGATGCTGAAATTGCCAACAATTTAGGGATAGAGGATAAAACGCCGCATGCGAAAATCAACGTTGTGAATAATGGAACAACAACTCCGATTACAAATGCGTCCACATGGTACAAATGTGTATGGACAAATACTTCAAGCATTTCCTGCAAATGGAAAGTTGAAAACAATAAAGCCACTTACCTGCCAACGAATAAACGCGATGCATATGTGATCATCACCGGCAATCTGACGAGTAGTTCAAGCAACAGAGTTGTGACAATTGGTCTGGTAAAAAACGGAAATCCATCTGTACTCTTTGGCGAAACAAATCTCAGAATAACCACTGCTGCACAACCCTTCCAGTTTTCAACCGTCATTTATCTCGAAGACATTTCAAAAGCAGACTATTTCGAATTGTATTGCTCCGTTAACAGCAGCGGGCTGAATGTCACCTTTCAGGATGTGCAATGGTATATGAACACACAATAAAATGCAGATTGGAAAATACACTATGAAAACTCTCATCTTTATATTATCAACTCTATTAATTGTTCCCCTTCTGCAGGCACAATTAACCAACAATGGCAACCTGCAGTTTCACGATGAAACCACTGTTGCAATCAAGGGCGATTTTGTAAACAATGGGGTCTTTGCCGACTCCAGCCAGACGGTAATTATGAACGGCAATACGGTTCAGAGCATTAGTGGCAGTGCTGCTACAGGCTTCAATAATCTAACGCTTATAAATGCTTCGGGCGCACAACTCCAACGAAATGTTTTCGTTACAAAGACACTGGTTCTGGAAAATGGCCCACTGGAAATAAACTCAAATACGCTCACCATTCTCAATGATCAGACAACGGCCATAAGCCGTACCAATGGATATATTGAGTGTGAGAAAACAGACAACAGTAGTATTGTGGCGTGGCAAATCAGCTCAACAGTTGGAAGTCATATCATACCGCTGGCAACTTCAACTGGCGAATACATTCCGTTTACCGTCAATGTCACATCTGGCGATGTTGGACTGTTCACTCTTTCGACGTACCCTACAGCCAGCGACAATATGCCACTGCCAGTGAGTCCGGTGACAGTGACACATTTGTTCGATTATAATTACATTGATAATAGCAGCAATGTTGCGGATCGCTTCTGGCATTTGACAAAAAGCGGCGCAGGTGGCGTTGCGACACTCACTTTCACCATTTCTACGACCGAAGCAGCAGGCGTCAGCACCATGATTGCGCAACGTTGGAACGAGTCAGTCCAGGGATGGGACGCACCCCTTCCGGAACAGACTGCAACTGCGACCTCTGTGACCGTACCCGACGTTAGTTCATTCTCGACATGGGCATTGGCCTCATCCGACAATCCACTGCCCGTAGAACTGCTTACATTCACTGCCGAAAAAAACGACGAGACCGTGCTTGTGTCATGGGCTACTGCCACTGAAACAAACAATGATTACTTTGTGATTGAAAAAACCTCCGATTTCGTTCACTACAACGAAGTGACTCAAATTGATGCAGCTGGAAACTCCAATATGCTTATTAATTATTCAGTAACAGATTATCAGCCATTTTCAGGAGTTAGCTATTACAGGCTTCAGCAGACCGATTTCTCCGGCCAAACAGAATACAGCCAGTTTGCAGCGGTGAATTTTGACCCGGCCAATCAGACCAGTGTTATGGTTTACCCTATTCCTGCCACTGCCGGCGAATTGAATATCCGCTTAAACAATTTCAGTGATGGCCCTGTCCTGATAGAAATCACGGATATGCAGGGGCGTTGCAGATACAGCAAAATGTTTGAAGTGAACAGTCCGGATATGGATTTTTGGCTTCCTGATACTGAATTTCTGGGCGAGGGACCAATGCTGATAATTGTTTCCGGTTTTGATGGTATGACAACCCAAAAAATCCTGATTCGCAAAAAATAAAAATGGTTAGTCTGGAAGACCTTACCGTTTTCGAAGAATCAACATAAAGCATTTGTGGCAGGATCAATGAGTTCACGTAATAGCTCAGAAAGTCAGATGTTTCAAGTCCCTGCATACGAGGTGTTTATTCTTTACAAAAATAAATTTCCCCAATCATTTGGTCAGTTCAAATAAATTTTCTACTTTTGCAACCCAAAATTCACGGAAATGGCAAAGAAATCAAAAGAAGCGCGCGTTCAGGTTATCCTTGAGTGCACCGAGCACAAAAATAGCGGTGTTCCCGGTACTTCGCGCTACGTTACCGTTAAAAACAAGAAGAATACGCCTGAGCGTATGGAGCTGAAGAAATACAACTCTATTCTCAAGAAAGTTACTGTTCACAAAGAAATTAAATAAGCTGAGTCATGGCAAAGAAAGTAGTTGCAACCCTCAAAACCGGCCAGACACGTGGATACACCAAGGCCATCAAAATGGTGAAATCGGAAAAAACCGGCGCCTATTGCTTCAAACAAAGAATTCTGCCTGCTGACGAAGCACAGTCTTTCTTCAAGAAGTAAAAAAAATATTGTCTTTACAAATAAATGACTTCGGGATGCAATTGTATTCCGAAGTTATTTTTTATGCTGGTCTGAATCTCTTCGGCCAGCATTTTTATTTCCTGTCCACTCGCTCCACCCAGGTTGATCAATATTAAAGGCTGCTTATCGTGCACACCGGCATGAAACCCCTGAAACCCTTTCCAGCCGCTCTTTTCAATCAGCCATGCAGCTGGAATCTTAAACTTTTCATCTGCTTCAGCATAAAAAGGCATTTCGGGAAACTTTTTATGTAATTGGTCAAACACCTTTTTCTCAACCACCGGATTCCGGAAAAAACTTCCGGCATTACCAATCTGCTTATAATCTGGCAATTTGCTTTCGCGAATGGCAATGACAGCTTTGCGCACCACCATTGGATCGCTTCCATCCAGATTATTTTCTTGCAGAAATGTTTCTACCGCTTTATAATGCGTGCTGGTTGCGGCAACAGATTTCAGGCGATAATCAACCGACACCACAATCCAGGCGGGTTTTGATTTAAAGATGCTGTGCCGATAGCCAAAGTCGCAATCCTTGTTTTCGATATCAAAGAATTTCTGCGATTCGCGATCGAATGCATGTACGCTTACAATAAACTGCGAAGCTTCAGCGCCATAGGCACCAATGTTCTGAACCGGCGTGCTGCCAACCGTTCCGGGGATATGCGATAAATTTTCAAATCCGAAATATCCCTTAATCAATGTCTGCTCAACCAGTTCATCCCAGATGCAGCCAGCGTTTGCGCGAATAGTCACCTCATCTCCCTGCGACGAAATTACTCCCCAGCCTGTATTATTCATGCGGATCAGCGTACCATTAAAGTCCCTCGTGAAAAGCAGATTGCTGCCCTGACCTATGCAGAATAACGGCTCCGGCAATGAGGATTCGGAAAGCGCGATCAAATCATCAGCATTCTCAATTTCAGCCATGCATACGGCCTTCACATCAATGCCAAAAGTATTGTATTGTTTTAGCGAAATATCGTACGAGATTCTCATACGTGGGTCACTTTAAACGAAAATGGTTTTCTAAATTGTTTGCGTGTTAGAAACAGGAACAAATAATAAACAAAAGCCAAACCCAGTCCCAAACCCGAAGCCTGCAACTCATTCAAACCTGCAGAAATTCCACCCAGAACTCCCGCCAGCAGCAAAATAACCGGAACTATATATCCAAGAACCGCTGCAAGCAAACCCATTCCTTCCGAAATAGACAACTTGACAAGTTCGCCGGGTTTGTAGTTCTGTGGATCCTGTACAAGAACTTCAAATACTTTTTCTTTCATATCCGACGGGTTACACACCTTTTTCATCTGACAGGAAACACATGCAGCAACAGTTACAATGCGCACTTTAAGTGTACTTCCAGTCACTTCATCTACCACCCCATCGTGTTCTATTTCATTCATCTTTTACAGATTTCATATGAACCAAAGCAACTCGTTTCAACTGCTTACTCTTCAAGATTTGCAAGCTGTTTTCCGGCTTTGCGTCTGGCTTTCATCGTATTCATAAGTAATGCAGCAATGGTTGTCAAACCAACGCCGCCCGGTACCGGTGTAATCCACGAAGCTTTTTTGGATACTTCCGGAAAATCAACATCACCCGTCAGTCGGAAACCGCTTTCCTTCTTCGCGTCTTCAATGCGGTGCATTCCAACATCAATAACGACTGCGCCTTCTTTGACCATATCTGCCGTAACGAAATTTGGTTTGCCGATGGCAACGATCAGAATATCCGCCGAAGCCGCAATTTCTTTAAGGTTCACCGTCTTGCTGTGACAGAGAGTTACCGTGGAATTGCCGGGATTGGTAGTGCGCGACATGAGAATGGACATCGGAGTGCCGACGATATTGCTTCGGCCTATCACCACACAGTGTTTCCCAATGGTCTCAATCTGGCATCTGCGCAGCATTTCCATAATGCCATAAGGTGTTGCGGAAATGAAAGTATCCTGACCAAGCACCATTTTACCAAGATTCTCCGGATGAAATCCATCAACATCTTTCTCAGGATTTATAGCTGCGATAACTTTATTTTCATCAAGATGCTCCGGAAGCGGCAACTGGACAATAAATCCGTCAACTTCAGGATCTCTGTTCAGAAACTCAACCACATCCATAAGCTGCTTTTCAGTAGCATTGGATTCCAATCTGTAAATAGTCGAAATGATTCCAACCGAAGTACAGTTTTTTTCTTTGCTTGCGACGTAAGTCTGACTGGCCGGATCTTCGCCAACCAAAACAGCAGCCAGATGTGGCGCGCGTTCACCGCGGTCGATCATCGCTGCAACTTCTTTTCTTATTTCTTCTTTGATCTTTTCGCTGATCAGTTTTCCATCAATCAGATTCATATTTATATTTTTTCTAAAACCTTTTTCGTTACAATCGTGACAGCCGTTACACGTTACAAATTTTCTTCACAAATATGTCTTCACACATTTTCACATATCCACATTTTCACATCAGGAAACCGTTACAATCGTGACAAGGTGACAAGGTGACAAGGTGACAAGGTGACAAGTTAACGAAATTCATTTTCAAATCTGCTCATCATCGCCCCATCGCATCATCGCATTATCGCATCAACAAATTATCTTCTCTTCATCTGTTTCATTTGCTTCATCGCATTGCGTGCCCCGCCAGTGGTAACCATCTTCATCATTTTTCTTGTATCCTCGAATTGTTTGACAAGCTTGTTTACATCAGCAACTGTAGTTCCGGAGCCATTTGCAATTCGCTGACGGCGCGATCCGTTCAATAAAGCAGGATTAGTCCTTTCGTCCTGCGTCATCGAATATATGATTGCTTCGATACTTTTAAAAGCATTGTCATCAATCTCAACGTCCTTCATCGCTTTGCCCATACCTGGAATCATTCCGATCAAATCCTTCATGTTTCCCATTTTCTTCACCTGATGAATCTGTTTCAGAAAATCATCAAATGTGAACTGGTCTTTGGCAAGTTTCTTCTGCAGCTTGCGCGCTTCATCCTCATCAAACTGTTCCTGCGCTTTTTCAACCAACGACACAATGTCGCCCATGCCCAGGATCCGGTCAGCCATTCGTTGTGGATAGAACACATCAATGGCATCCATTTTTTCGCCAATACCAACAAATTTGATCGGCTTATTGACAACAGCTTTTATGGAAATGGCCGCACCACCGCGGGTGTCACCATCAAGTTTTGTAAGAATAACACCGTCAAAATTCAAAACATCATTGAAGGCTTTGGCCGTATTCACTGCATCCTGACCGGTCATGGCATCAACCACAAACAAGGTCTCAGCCGGATTTACAGCGTCATGGATATTGCGGATTTCCTTCATCATCTCCTCATCCACGGCCAGACGACCAGCAGTATCGATGATGACCGTATTTATTCCATACTGCTTTGCGTACGCAACAGCATTTTTTGCAATTCGAACCGGATCAGTCACGCCTTCTTCGGTGTAAACCTGAACGCCGATCTGCTCGCCTAAAACTTTAATCTGATTAACCGCAGCTGGTCGATAAACGTCGCAGGCAACCAGTAAAATCTGGCGTCCTTTTTTGCTTTTCAGATAGGCTGCCAGCTTTGCTGAGAAAGTGGTTTTACCTGAACCCTGTAAACCCGACATCAGGATTACAGCCGGACTGGGTTTCAGATTAATCTCGACTTTGTCGCCGCCCATGAGGGCTACAAGTTCATCGTGAACAATCTTCACCATCATTTGACCTGGAGAAACCGACGACAAAACATCCTGCCCCAGCGCCTTTTCTTTCACCGTGTCGGTGAATTGTTTGGCAGTGGCATAATTAACGTCGGCATCCAGCAATGCTTTGCGGATTTCCTTCACCGTTTCAGCAACGTTGATTTCAGTAATCCTGCCCTGCCCTTTGAGCATCTTAAACGCGCGATCTAACCTGTCGCTCAGACCTTCAAACATAGCTATTCAATTTTGCGCAAAAATAGTCATTTTTTTGCATTTTTCCGAACCATTTCTCCTAAGCTATACTGGTGATAATTGTCATTTTGCCTTCAATAAAACCTCATGCAGGACTATCTTTGTACATCAAAAAATCAAACTACATGAAAACTTCAATAATAATTCTATCGGTTTTGTTAAGCAATATAGCTTCGGCACAAACAGGAACAATTCATCAATTCAAAGTCAAAACCCTGGAAGGAGCGGATTTTGATTTGGCATCACTGAAAGGCAAAAAAGTGATGATCGTAAATGTGGCCAGCAAATGCGGACTTACTCCACAATATGAAGAATTACAAAAATTATACGATCAGTTTAAAGACAAAAACTTCGTCATCATTGGTTTTCCGGCCAACAATTTTTTAAGTCAGGAGCCAGGAACGGCCGAAGAAATCAGGGAATTCTGCAGCCGGAATTATGGGGTATCGTTTCCGATGATGGAGAAAATCAGCGTGAAAGGCAATGGCACACATCCGCTCTACAAGTGGCTTACGACCAAAGAACTCAACGGAGTTCTGGAGTCAGATGTGCAATGGAATTTTCAGAAATATCTGATTGACGAAAACGGAAATCTGGTTGACATGATTCCTCCAAAACAAAGTCCAATGAGCGAAGAAATCATTAAATGGATTGAAGAAAAATAATATGTAAAATCTATGAATCAGGAATAATATGCAAAAAAAAATGGCTGAATTTTTTGATTCAGCCATTTTTTTTTGCAAAGCAAATTATTTATCTGCACGTTTGCGCTCTGTATGATCGAGAATAATTTTCCTCAAACGTAACGCCAACGGTGTAATTTCGAGATATTCATCTTCGGCCAGATATTCCATGGCTTCTTCGAGCGAAAATTTACGGGACGGAGCAAGAGTCACTTTGTCATCGCTACCGGACGCACGCATATTACTGAGCTTTTTGGTAACAACCACATTCACCACCAGGTCGTCCTGACGGATTTGCTCACCGATTACCTGACCGGCATATATATTGTCAAACGGCTCGACAAAGAAGCTGCCACGGTCCTGCAAACGATTGAGTGAATATGCAATTGCCTGCCCGGTCTCCATTGCAATCAGGGCACCGTTGCGGGTCACCGGAAAGTCGCCCTTCCATGGTTCAAATCCTTTAAAACGATGGGAAATAACTGCTTCACCTTCAGTGGCGGTAAGTACAACATTTCTCAGACCGAACAATCCACGGGCAGGAATCGAAAATTCAAGCTTGGTGCGGTCTCCACGATTTTCAATATCCACAATATCACCTTTGCGCTGCGTGACAATATCAATCACCTTTCCGCTGAAATCGGATTTCACATTCACAGTCATCCATTCAATCGGCTCGCATTTTACTCCGTCTACTTCTTTAAGAATGACCTTCGGCTGTCCGACTTGCAGCTCATATCCTTCGCGGCGCATAGTCTCGATAAGAATACTGAGGTGAAGAACACCACGTCCAAACACCAGCCATGAATCGGCTGAAGGAGTGTCTTCAACACGAAGAGCCAGGTTCTTTTCTGTTTCTTTGTACAGCCGGTCTCTCACATGACGCGAGGTTACAAACTTTCCATCCTTTCCATAAAACGGCGAGTTGTTGATGGTGAACAACATTGAAATTGTTGGTTCATCCACATGAATTGGTTTGAGCGGCTCAGGATTTTCAGCATCGGCAATGGTGTCGCCGATTTCAAATTCCTGCGGACCAAAAACAGCACAGATTTCTCCGGCCGGAACTTCAGTCTTAATGCGCTCTTTGCCCAAGCCTTCAAAAATATATAATTCCTTAATTCTCGATTTGACAATACTTCCGTCTTTTTTGCAGATGGCAATTTCGTCGGTAAACCTCAGCGTTCCGCGCAGTACGCGACCTACAGCTATTCGACCCGTATAGGTAGAATAATCGAGCGATGTGATCATCATTTGCAGATTACCTGGTGGAATTATTGGTTCGGGAATACGCTCAATAATCAAGTCAAGAAGGTAACTTACATCTTCGGTTTGGTTTTTCCAGTCAGGCCCCATCCATCCATTCTTAGCTGAACCGTACACAACCGGAAAGTCAAGCTGGTCGCTGTTGGCGCCCATCGAAAACATAAGGTCGAACACGGCTTCCATAGCGTGATCCGGATTACAATTGGGCTTATCAACTTTATTGATAACCACAATTGGTTTCAGATTCAATTCCAAGGCTTTCTCAAGCACAAAGCGTGTTTGCGGCATCGGGCCTTCAAAGGCATCAACCACAAGCAAAACTCCATCGGCCATATTGAGAACCCGCTCAACTTCGCCGCCAAAATCGGAGTGACCCGGAGTGTCGATGATATTAATTTTAAAACCCTTGTACCGTACAGATACGTTCTTTGCGAGAATGGTAATTCCGCGCTCGCGTTCGAGATCATTGCTGTCGAGAATCAAATCGCCCATGTCCTGATTGTCACGGAACAATTTTACCTGATGTAGCAAACGGTCTACCAGTGTGGTTTTCCCGTGATCAACGTGCGCAATGATGGCAATATTCCTGATTTTTACTTTGTCGTGCATCCTGTTTTCAAATAAGGGCGCAAAGGTACGATTTTTTTCGCAGCAGAGTAGTTAAATGTTCAAAATCGGGATGGGAACTGTCTTAAACGTGTCAGGTTACACAACTTTGCGACCTGTTAAATGAATTTTTCTCACAGGAAAATCACGAAATAAAGACACAAGACCTTCATTGCGAAATTGCTACAACAAAGAACTCAATTACCTGTTCAGGTTGCGGATATCGGAACCTGAAGCTGTCTGGAAAATATCAAGGTCGAAATAGCGCGTGGCAGCCAGAATGTGATCGAAAATATCTGCAATGACAACTTCATATTTTTCCCAGTCCTTTTCAACCGAGAATGCATAAATCTCAATTGGAATACCGTTGTCGGCCGGAGACAACTGGCGAACCATTGTAATTTCTTCGTGATTAATGGTCGGTATACTTTTCAAGTATTCGAGCAGGTAGACGCGATAAATTCCAATATTAGTCTGCTGCTGAATATTGATCAGAGAATCCGGTACATTGGTCTGCATGCTGTTGTATTCATCGAGCTCCAGCTGTTTCGAGCCAATATAATTACTGATCAACGCAATCTTCCGGTATTTCTGCAATTCTTCTTCTGTTACAAAATGCACACTGCTGACATGAATATTCACTGCGCGCTTAATTCGTCTGCCAGGGCTTTCCTGCATCCCGCGCCAGTTTTGGAAAGAATCAGTCAACATTCCATAGGTAGGAACGTATGTGTAGGAGTTATCGAAATTGCGCACCTTCACACTGGAAAGGGTAATTTCAACCACATCGCCGTCCGCTTTAAATTTATCAACAGTGATCCAGTCGCCAAGCATAATCATTTCGTTGGAAGACAACTGAACTGAAGCTACAAATCCAAGAATGGTATCCTTGAAAACCAACAGCAGTACAGCAGAAACAGCACCAAGACCGACAAGAAGATTTCCTGGTGTTTCGCTAAGCAAAATAGAAAGCATGAGAATGGCAGCGATAAAACCTGCAACAATTTTCACAACCTGCAAATAGCCTTTAACCGGCTTGAAACGCGACTTTTCAGTATTGAGATATTTTTCGTAAAAGCTGTCCAGCAAGGCAAAACCGCCCGTTACAATAAAAAGAATCAGAATGACCTCTGACAATTTTCTGACTGTAATAATCCATCCGGGATAATGCGGAATCGCAAAAGGGATAAGCTGATAGATAATTATCATCGGAATAACATAGCTGATACGCCGGAGAAATTTTCTATTTACAAAAACATCGTCATAGTAGCCAGGGGTGCGCTTAACAACAGACCTGATGATTCTGAACAAAATAAACTTTCCGATAAAATAAAACACCAATGCGAGTACGCATAGAACCAGCAATAGCACAATCGTTGTCAATGCCCCAATCGGCAGCCAGTCAATATCTATCGAGGCCATCTTCTGTGATGCCCAGACAAACAAATCGGCGAAGGCGGTGAAGTCTTTCATTATTTATCCTCCATAAACATTGGATCCCATGGCGGCAGCATAATGGCTTTCTGCTTCAGAACATCCAGCACTTTGGCCGGAACATATTTTTTATTTATCACCAGTCGGAACATGTATTCATCAAACCACTCATCGGTCATAATCAGATGACCACCATCGAATCCAATGTTGCCCCATGAATTCTCTATCAGCCATTTCACCGGCTTTTCCGACGCATCGACATCAACGCCGACCAAAGTCATTCCATGCGTGCTGCCACTTTCGAAAGTCTGAATCCGCTGCTTCTTGTTCATTGAGAAATCAATCCCATACACACTTTCATAATCATAGTTCTTTATATCAAGCGTGCTCGAAGTCTTGTCATACTGCTTGCCTACATCGCATGAAAAATACATGGGCTCATTGCTCTTGATACTCTCAATAGCCATTAGCTTGATTTCCGAAGCAGGGATATTAATGTATTTCCAGTTTATACCTTCCTGAACATTGCGGTCGTACTGAATTTCATACAACTTGTAATATTCACGGGAGGGATCATCCATAAACATAATGTAATCTGTCGCATTAAAAGTGACCGTTTCTTTGTAGAATGAAAGAGGTGTGTAATCCTTGTATTCACCCGCGGTTTTGTTCTTGTCAATGAAACGGTATTTGAATGCTGTCGGGGGTTCGCCGAGATTATAAACAAGCACTTTGTAAATATTCGATAACATTTTTATTTTCATCTGCTGCAATTCAGCCATCGGTTTTTTGGCGTTGAAAGCTTCGCGCAATGCCAGTGCATTTTGACGAAGCAATGTAGTAAGCACCGACGACATGTAGCGGGTGTCAGTACTGCTTTTGGTTTCCGGCATAATTTCAGCGGGAACAAGACCATATTTGTCCACAAGATTTGCAAATCCGCCCCAGACGCCACCATCACCCATCGCATTTTTCATAAGCCATTCAACACGCCTGTCGTCTAGCGGCTTGTCAGCGGTTTCAAGAATTCCTTCCAAAAACAGATTTGCTTTTTCAAGCTGATCATAGAAAAACAAGTAATTCTGTGAAAACTCGAAATCAGAAAGATTGTATTTCTCAATAACCTGAGGTCTGTACACATTCAGGCTGGCAAATAACCAGCAGCGGCCAGAATTTTTCTGATCCGTTATTCCGGCCGTTTTCACACGATATTTGAAATATCCATCTGGTTTCACCGAATTCGAATAATCGAGTGTCAGTGACTTAAGGTCGTTATTCATCAAAGCATTGATCATGGCCTTGTCGGGGCCAGACGCCTTATAGCTTTCCTGAATTTTTTTCAACACTTCCGGAGTGATGTTCTGTGCCGAAAGTGAAAACAATAATAACACTGCAAGCAGAAAAGTAAAACAGGTTTTCATTTGAAAAGGTTTTTGCGAAAGTATAAATAATCTGATTTATTTCAAAAAATATACGAGATAACTGACAGAAAATAAAAAACCAGAGTCCATGTAAAGACATAGACTCCGGTCAGTATTGTTTAAGAAAACTATACGCGCCTTCTTCTTTTTTTACGTGAAACTGGCAGTGGTTCCTCTACCACATCCTTTTCGTTCATGTAAACCCTTTTCCACATTTCATATTCGCTGTGCGAAATTTGTTTCTCTGCGTAAGCGCGCTCAAGTTTGTTCAGTTTGTCAGTTTTTTTCTTTGGACTCTCTTTCGCTTTCATTTGAATACTTTTTTTGAGGTAATAATCCAACTAAATTGTTAATTTTCAAACCTTTTCATTGGTTTACAAAGATAATTCAAAATATTACATCTAATTTTCTTTATATGTTTTTTAAATCTTTTGTTTTATCGATGTTTTCTCAATTTAATAATAAAAACCCGATTTCTGTTCTTCAAATCACTCTTAAAACAAGCTAAGTGAAAGCATTTGTAGGCATGAATCTGTACTTATCTTTCAAATCAATATTTCTGTTGAACCCTGCCTGATGTATTTGCCCCCCTTTTCATTCGTTTACGTATAAATCAATTATTAACAATTTCAAGGCTTGCTAGCGCTGTTAACGATTTTTAAAAACAAATATGGTTTGTCAGGTTTTGTAACTTTACAACAAATTTAATTAACAGTGAGAATCACCATTGCCATACTTATATTGCTGCAAATTAGCAGTTTGATAGGCTGCGCGAGTAAAGATTTTAAAGAAGATTCAAGACCTGATAGTAAGAAAGAAATACTTGTCTATTCATCTGACAGTGCAAGCATTTTCACTTATGATCCTGAAAACGGGGAAAGCAAACAGATTCTGGCATTGAATAAAGAAATTGTTCCGGAAACGTTCCGACTAATCAATGATTCGCTGCTGACTTTTACTACCCTGGAAAACATGCTGCTTGACTCTGTTTTGAAGGAGCGAAAATATACCGACTCAAACAATGTGGTGCAGTCATATTTATCAACCACAAATTACTATGTTGTCACTGAAAAAGTGCACCTGATAAGCCTTTCCGACGGCCGGCATTACATTCCTCAAGTGAATGAATATTATGTCCACGAGTTTCAATCGCAGAAATTTTCAACTTATGGTTTTCCGGGAATTTTGACCTTTTGCGTCTCTGATACAATTACTGATCATGGCAGATATTACGTGAATGATGACTCTTGTGAGAGATATATACTAACAAAAGAGTTTTTTGATAATTATGAATTCATGTATTCCGAATCAAAAACAATCAATGGCGTAAAGCTGGTGACTTTCCGGGGGAATCTCATTCTTATACATGAAAATCGTATTGCAGGAATTCATCATTATGACGGAACATTCAGTCAGAAAGCAGGAATGATTGGATATTACACCCCTGATATTTCTGGCAACGGGTTTTTGTGTGCATGGTATTACAAATCTCACATCATTTTAGACATTTTTCATTCAAAAGAATATCCAGATAATGGTATTTTTATTTGTAACAAAAGAACCGGAAAGCAAAAACGAATTGCCGGTCTGGAATACAATTCGCCGAAACTTTCGGCAGAAGGGGATTTTATTGCTTGTGGCAGTAAAAAAGAATATTATGAATACAACTACACAGAATCTGAATTGATAACAGTTTTTGATTTATCAGACAACACTCACGTCTGCATTGGTGAAGGACATTATTATGAATGGGCAAATAAATAACCAAATCATAATACTGCTTAGTCTGAATTTTTCTGAAAATAAGTACATTTACTGCAAATTTCCACTTATGCGTTTTCTCACATTTATACTGATCTCCTTTCTGTTTCTGACAACTTCAGCTCAGCAACAGACCCCGAAAAACATCATCATTTTCATTGCCGATGGCGGCGGATACAACCAGATAATGTGCACCGATTATTATCTCTATGGTGACTCAGGTAAATCCCCCATGGCTTCATTTCCTGTGCAGCTGGCCATGAGCACTTACAACGGTTCGTTGCAATCTACCGGGGCGACCTGCTACAACAGTAAAAAATTCTGGACGGACTTCAGCTACGGCATGGCCGGCTTCACAGAATCGGCTGCTTCGGCAACGGCCATGGGAACGGGTTTCAAGACACACAACAGCATGATCGGCATGAACCTCGATGGAAATCCGATGACCAACATAATGGAAATTGGTAAAGCTAAAGGCAAGAAAACCGGCGTTGTCACTTCAGTTCCATTTTGTCACGCTACTCCCGCAGGTTTTTCGACGCATTCAAAATCGAGACACGGGTTCTCTGAAATAACCGACCAGATGCTGTTTTCAGGGACACTTGATGTGGTTGGCGGATCCGGACATCCATGGTTCGACAACGACGGAAATGCAGTATCGGTGCCGTTTACAAAATACATCGACACCGTTTCATGGAACAAAGTAAAGTCCGAAAACATCTGGAAATACACTGAAAGCCGCAATGAAATCCGTTTGCTGGCCTCTGAAAAAAATGCACCTGAAAAACTTTTCATGCTGGCGCCCGTTTCAGGCAATCTGGCCGAAGCCCGGGAAGGCAAATCCATTGTTCCGTATGATATTCCGGTAAAACAAACCATACCTACACTTGCCGAAATGTCGCTTGCAGCGCTGAACACACTCAGTTCAGATCCTGACGGTTTTATCCTGATGATTGAAGGTGGCGCCATCGACTGGGCCAATCACGACAACGATCTTCCGCGTATGATCGAAGAATACAGCTGGTTTTACAACACCGTTGACTCAGTGCAGCAATGGCTTGGTGCAAAAGGAATTCTTGATGAGACTTTAATTATTGTAACCAACGATCACGAATGCGGCTACCTCTGGGGCCATGGAAGCGGCGGAGCAACATTTGTACTGCCGGCGAACAATGGCAAAGGCAAGCTGCCAGAATATAAATATTACAGCACCAATCACTCAAACACGCTTGTACCATTCTTTGCCAAAGGTCCATCCTCGGAAATATTTTATTCGCTTGCCGATGAGAACGACAGTGTACGCGGCCCTTTTCTAACGAATTCGGAAATTGCAATTGCAGTGAAAATGTTGTTGGGAAATACTACACACATTTACAGGAGCAATCCTTCAAGCACTAAAGGCGTTTTTCTTACTGCAACACTTCCCTGCCCTGACGCAAAAATTCAATGGAAAGCCGATGATAAAACGATTGCCGGAGCTAATTTGGTACAATTTTTTATTGACCCGGCCGTTTTTAAAAAGCCTGTAACTATCAGCTGCGAGGTGACCTGCGGAGAAACAAAATTCACATCACAAAACTATGAGTACAAACCTTAAATACATCTTTGCCCTTCTAATCACGCTCGCAGCGCTTAATACAACTGCACAGAACGATGAAATCGGCAGCGGACTGAAAAATCATTTATTCACCGGAGGCTCGCTGGGGCTGGCATTTGGAAATGAAACCAATATTGAAGTTTCTCCGCTTTTTGGATACCACTTGTCGAACATAGTGAGTGTTGGCATTGGCGGGACTTATCAGTATCAACATTCCAGATATTACAATTCGAGTCTTGATGTCTTCGGAGGTCGTGCATTCTTGCGCATACAGCCGCTGAAGCCGGTTTTCGTGCATGCGGAATATCAGGTTCTAACATATAATACCAATATTTATAACGCACCAACTTATCAGAATCAGCAGATTGTCAGCGAAGGTCTATTAGTAGGAGTGGGCTACCGCGAATATTTTTCAGAACGCTTAAGTTCGGTTATCATGCTGCTGTACGATTTGAATTACACCATTTATTCTCCTTACGCCAATCCGGTTTTCCGCTTCGGCATCGAATATGCGATACCGCTTAAAAACTGATTTTTTCGTTGCACGTGACAATCGTGACAATACTTTCACTGGCGCGGATTTGTAATCCGTGACTGTGAACCCATAGCACGGATTACAAATCCGCGCTATGAGAGCTGTGCATTATGCCCTGCGCCCGCGCCGTTGGCTGCACTATTCCGACCGTAAACTGACCAAAACCGACCTTTCGTCAAAAAATTGCTATTTTTACACTTCAGAAGTGTGGAAAAACCTCAGCACAGCATCTTGAATGACAAATTAACCGAGTCATGAAAACACAAATTCTATCTTTAGCCATTATGCTCGTGCTGAGCATCGCCACCATAAGCCCTGTTTTTTCACAGGCCGGCGGCACCATTAAAGGGACGCTGATTGACGCCGAAACAAAAGCTCCTATCCCAGTAGCCAATGCATACGTAAAGTATGGGGAAAATATGATTGGCGGAGTCACTGATTTCGACGGCAACTTCACAATTAAACCTGTGCCACCTGGAACATATGTTGTTACTTTTACAATGTTAGGTTACGGCGAAAAACAATTGGCAAATGTCAAAGTAGAGCAGGATAAAATTACTTTCGTCAACAATATTGAACTCATGCCCGGTATTATTATCGGAGGTGTTGATATTTTCCCAGATCAGATTATTGATCCTGAAAAAACCGGAATGAAATCGCTCGGCGCCGAAGAAATTATGGTGATGGCCAATAATGACAACATCAATTTATTATTGGCTGCCACAACAAGTGACATACAGGTGAGTGACAACGGTGACGAAATTTATTTTCGAGGCTCCCGCTCTGGTGATGCACTTTACATTATCGATGGTATGCGGATGCTTAATCCCTCTGCATTATGTCCTTCTATCGCTATTGGCAAAATGCAGGTTTATACTGGTGGTGTACCGGCCAAATACGGTGATTTCACGGGTGGTGTAGTTGTTATTGAAACACAAAGTTATTTTGAATGGCTGGCTGCTCAGGAATCGGAAAGACTAAGAAATGGTGGTTATTAAAAACTGAAATATGCAATTTCTGTTAAACAGAACAAATAAAAACATGCCGGACGAGGAACTGGTTGCAAGCTTTGCCGAAAATGGCAATCCCTCCGTCATTGGTGTTCTGTTCGACAGATACGCAAGACTGGTCATGGGGGTATGTCTGAAATATCTGAAAGACGAAGATGAAGCAGCCGATACCACCATGACCATTTTTAAAAACCTGCTCGAAACTCTGGGCAATTACGAGATACGGACATTCAAACCCTGGCTTTATACCTACGCGAAAAACGAATGTCTGATGAAGCTCCGCAAAGTGAAACCAATAGTATGCTCCATCGACAAAGTGGCATTTGGTCTGGCCGGAGAAGAAGAGGATGAAGAAAGAATTGAGCTTCCGATCGAGCAACTGCAGAGTGCCATCGCGGCTTTGAAAAACGATCAGCAGATGTGCATACAAATGTTCTATCTTGATAATCTTTCGTACAATGAAATCAGCGATAAAACGGGATATAGCTGGAAAGAGATCAAGAGCCATATACAGAACGGTAAAAGAAATTTACGAAACATATTAATCAGCACCGGAAATGAATAACAAGACTTACACATCGCCCCCGGAACAAGAGGACGATCCTTTCCTGAGAGATGCTCAGGAGGGCTGGGCCCAGTTCCCCGGCGCACAGTCGCGGTGGTGGAAGAAAAAACTACAGTTCAATCTGTTCCTCTTCGGAAAATCGTGGAGTGTGCTGCCTGCCGCAGGCAAACTTGCCATAGGAACGCTCTCTTCGGTTGCCATAATTACTGTGGCAGCTGTAACCATACCATTCAATTTCAACAACGACAAACAAGAACTGGCTCAACAAGAAAAAACAACTCAAACAGTAGCTCCCGCAGAAGAAGTTAACAACAGTGAAGACTTATTACAGGAACCGGCTTTGGCCGAAGAATCGACTGGAAAAACCACGCCTGAACAGACTATTTCTGGCGAATCGGAAAATCAAATGCCTGTAGTATATGACAGAAGCGAAAATCTGGGGTTCTATTCTATCGAAGACAACGATCTTGAAGCAGATCAGATGATGGCCGGCGACAAAGATATGGAGTCGACAAACCGCATGAATCCGTTGCAGGCTAAGAAAGTGAAAGCAGATGCTGTTGATGAATTCACCGATGCATTGCCATATATCTGGATAAATCAATACCGATTTTTGGATTACGATGCGCTAAATGCTGACATTCCTCAAACCACTGTTACATCAACCACCGGAAGCCTGGACACCCGATTCAGCAATCATGAAGAGAAAAAGGAAATGGCCGCATCCGTAGCAATGGATACGATTCCCTATAAAACTTTTGTTAGTGATGCAGTAGTAAAAGTCAAAGAAGGGAATTTTCCAGTGGCGGAGTATCAATTCAAAAAACTGCTTATTCAAAGGCCGGCAGACGAAAACGCACTTTTCTATCTCGGATATTGCTCCTATCAGCAAGGCAATTACACGCAAGCCCTGAGCTATTTTGATAAGACAAAAAACACAACCTTCATGGCTTTTGCATCCGATGCAGACTGGTACACAGCGCGCATATACCTGCTTACCGGAGAACGAAGCAAAGCAAAAACGCTGTTGAGAAAAATAGAAAGATCGCACGGAGATTATACCGAAGAAGCACAGGAGTTGTTGCAAAAAGAGTTTGATGATTAAATGGCTTATCACCGGATTTCTGCTCAGCTTCGGGCTGATGGCCACCGCACAGACAATCAGTGGAACCATTAAAGATGCTGACGGAATGCCGGTTTCAGGCGTTCATATTTTTTGTGAGGGCGAAAATGTTGGTGAAGTTTCGGATGCGAAAGGACAATACAGTTTCGATGTCAACGGCTGCTCACAAATTGTAATCAGGCATATCAGCTACGAGCAGAAAATAATTTCTGCAACTGAGTTGCAAAAAAATCCCAATATCTTTCTGAATGATTTTGCGTTTCTGAAGAACGGCATCGATATTTATTCAAAGCCAATCATAGCGCTGCTTCCCGATACACCATTGTTTGTTCATGATTATGAAATTTGCGATGGCAAAATTTTCATGTGCGCATTTTTTCAGCGAAAACTAAATCAGTCTGTACTTCTTTACACCGATCTGAACGGCCGCATCATAGATTCAGAGTCGCTTTCCGAAACCGGCGATTTATACCGCGATCCTGAAGGAGCTATTTATATAGCGCAGAAAAACTATGCTTATCAATTATTCACGGACAATAACCGCATCAGTTTTTCTGAATCGTTTGAATCAAAACATGTGTACGCAGCACGGGAACACTGGACACATTCGGTTGGAGACAGCCTTGTGCTGCAGTATTATTATTTCAGAAATCAGGGCGTAGGCTACTTTATAAAACAGCTTCCCGACGACAGCGCCCGATTATTTCTCGAATTCATAGATGAAGCTTCCTATGATAGGATGGCTATGGGGCCGTATTTTGACGGCAATGAATTCGATCAGCGATTCGAAGAAATGATTGTTTACAAACCGGTTCAGATTCCTATTTTCTTCAAAGAAAACGACATTGTTGCATTCAATTTCATTTCATGGAAAATCCAGTATTTCGATTTGCAGGGGAATTTGCTGAGTGAAACCGACATGCAATACGGTGATAAAAACAAGCTCCGGAAAGAAATTTATTTTGATGCTGAAACGGGGAGATATTACGGGCGCGAAATCAGAAATGGCCTCAATAGCCTGATTGAGATAGATATCAATACCGGTAAAATGATCCAGTATTTTTCATTCAAAGGATATCCGCACATCGAAAAGCTTTGTGTTTCGAACGGAGTTTTGTACTTTATTTACAAGGACTACAGCGGCGATGAATACAAGCGATTGTATAAGAGTCCGCTGAATAATATGGTTGCAGGGCGGTAGGCGCAAATGGCATGCGGCATGGACATCGATCGGCGGAGCCTTTATTAATATATGACTTAGGATGTTTCAAAAAAATCAGGTTGTTTTGAGACATCCTCAATAGTTTATTCTGTTTAGACTACTCCGAACGGATTCAATCGCGCAGAATTCGTATTTTTGTGGTATAAAACATCTGAATGGCCTTTATCATTTTATTGTTGTTGCTGCTTAACGGCGTGTTTGCCATGTTTGAAATCGCCATGGTGTCGTCGCGGCGTGCACGTTTGCAGGAGCGGGCTTCGAGAGGAAGCAACGGTGCAAAAACCGCACTAAAATTGCTGAACGACCCCGACAAAATGTTCTCTGCCATTCAAGTTGGAATCACGCTCATTGGAATTGTCAATGGGGCACTCAGCGGTATTTCCTTTGCCGATGATCTGGCTCCGCATATTGCATCCATTCATGGATTGGAGAACTATGCGCCGACACTTTCCATGTTGATTGTTATTGGCCTAATCACCTATTTGTCGTTGATTATCGGAGAGCTGGTGCCGAAGTCGCTGGCTATGAACAATGCCGAACCAATTGCAATATTTCTTTCGCCTCCCATGAATCTGCTGCGGCGCGTGATGTATCCAGTTGTGATGCTGCTTTCAGTTTCCACAAAACTTATACTCAAACTAGCCGGAGTAAAAAACCGAAATGAGCCTCCCGTTACCGATGAAGAGTTGCGGTTTATGCTGAAAATTGGTTCTGAGAGCGGCGTTTTTAATAAGGAAGAATCCGTACTCATGAATGAGGTATTACGGTTCGGCGATAAAAAAGCTTCGCAGGTAATGACGCAACGACGTGATATTGATTATATCGATCTGAAAGCGTCTGTGGAAGAGATCCTTGAAGCAGCTGAGAAAACAGTGTTTTCAAGATTGCTCGTCATCGATAAAACCATCGACAACATCGCCGGTGTAGTTTCGGTGCGCGATATTCACACGCAGTATATTTCAAAAAAAATCGTGCTGCTCAATGATTTGATTACAGACCCGGTTTTTATTCCTGAACAAATGCTGGCGATACGAGTCATTGATCTTTTTCAGCGTTTGAAAAATCACTTTGGTGTTGTTGTAGATGAATATGGAACCATGTCGGGGATTGTGACTTTGCATGACCTGATTGAAAATATTATGGGTGATCTCCCGTTGCTGGATGATGTGTATGAACCCGAACTCATTCAGCGCGAAGATGGCTCCTGGCTTGCTGATGGAGCAATGTTGTGGAGCGAGCTTGCTGAAAAGCTCAATGTAAAAGTTCCATCCGGCGAAGAAGAATTGCTTAGTGGAATCAACACCCTTGGCGGGTATGCGATGGTGAAACTTAATAAAATTCCATCAGCAGGAGACGTGTTTCACGCAGCCGGCTTCCGTTTTGAGATCATGGATATGGACGGGAAGAGAGTTGATAAGATGCTTATCAGTAGTCAGTAGCCAGTTAAGGTTAAAGCTGAGGTTAAGACTAAGGTTGAGGTTGAGCACCTTCACGTGAAACGTGATAAATCGGTGAGCGGCGAGCAAAATACGAATCGGCCGCGGCGGACGAGATACGAAAGGCAAGTTGTGAAATACGAACAAATGTGACGCTCATGTAAATCGTTGCAAGCGGGCAGACGCGCGCCAACATAGTGGTGCGTGAACAGTTTGTAAATATCAGGCCATTAAGGCTGATGGTGATGTAACAAAAAGCCATATGATTGAGTCTTATTCAAAAATCAACAAAAAAATGAGATCATCACTACTTCTAATATTCTGTTTCGTTTTATCTTGCGTTGCGTATTCGCAGGACATTGCAGGAACAGCCGATTCTATCAGACAAGCAAACAATATTCCTGCAATTGGATTTGCGGTAATCCGCTGCGACAGCATTTTGCTGGAAAAAACAATGGGTGTGCGAAAAGTCAATACAACCGATTCGGCAGGGCCTGATGACCGCTTTCATTTAGGATCGAATACCAAAGCCATTACCAGCTTCATAGCAGGGACGCTTGTTGAAGAAAGAAAAATACAATGGACAACAAGAGTGTTTGATCTGTTTCCGGAATGGGAAAAGCAAAGCAGAAAAGAATATTCAAAAATCACCTTACAGGATTTATTGTCGCACCGGGCCCGCATTCAGCCATTTACCAACGGAAACGAGTTTACCAAACTACCTGTTTTCGAAGGATCGACGGGTGAACGAAGATTGGCTTTCAGTCAGTGGTTGCTGCAGCAAAAGCCGGTCAAATTAAAAGGCAAACGCTATATATATTCAAACGCAGGTTATGCAATTGCTACAGCCATGTTGGAAAAAGTATCCGGGAAAAGCTGGGAAACACTCGTAACCGAAACACTCAAAACAAAGCTTAATATTGATCCTGCTTTTTCGTGGCCCAATCTGGTGAACACAAATCAACCCTGGGGACATGAGAAGAGCAGCGGAATTCAGACAGCCACACCGCCGGAAAATCCATATAAACTGGATCCGATGATTGCATCAGCAGGCGATATAAATATGACCGTGCACGATTATGCCTTGTTCATTCAGCAAAACCTGAGGGGTCTGCGAGGCAAAGAAAGTTTTCTTTCGCAAAGTACACTGGAATTCATTCATTACGGGTCTCCGGAATATGCCATGGGTTGGGGATGGGGGGAGAAAGACGGACAGCACATTTCTACTCACGACGGGTCTGCCGGAACGTTTTATTGCCACACGTGGATTATGAGAGAAAAAGACCTGGCCATCATCGTTGTGGCCAATGCCGCCGATGAAAAAACGATCAAAGGCATTTACGAATTACGCGAATATTTGATGACATTATATGGTCAAGTAAAATAAACGTCACAACTATTCAATCTCCGCCTTCTTCAACTCCAGCTGGCGCTTGTTGTCGCCGATGTAGCGGAAATAAATTACAAGGTCGATTGCAACAAGGCACATATTAAAAGCATACAGGTAAGTAACGATATCGTAGTGGTAAAGCACCTTGTGGGTGATGCCCATGGCATAGCCGATGATGAGCAGAATAAGAAAAATGGGGCTTTTGCCGATGACTATTTTGGTACGAAGACCTTTCATGATTGAAATTGGCCAGCTGCATGCAAAGCAGAGGAGCATGAGGACTTCGAATATACTGAATGTGGTTGATTGCATGGGATTGATTGTGATTTCAATAATTGCTTTCAAATCTTCAATGAAGTTTACCCCGCTGTTTCGATTGAGTATGTCCTTCTGTCGACTCTTCGATGGAGTTTACCCCGCTGTTCATACTTCGACTCCGCTCAGCATGACAGCGGCGGGGCTCAGTGTGACAGCGGTGGGACTCAGGATGACAGCAATTAGCATTAAAGTTAAACATTGAAACGAATGTGCAGAATATCGCCGTCCTGGACGATGTAGGTTTTTCCTTCAACGCGCATTTTGCCGGCGTCTTTGCAGGCAACCTCGGTTTTATACTGAATCATGTCGTTGTAGGCTATCACTTCGGCGCGGATAAAACCACGTTCGAGATCGCTGTGAATTGCGCCCGCAGCCTGAGGTGCAGGAGTATTGCGCGGCACGCTCCATGCGCGGTTTTCAATACCACCTACGGTGAAAAACGAAATCAGATTCAGCAACGAATAGGCAGCGCGCGTAATGCGGCGAACACCAGGTTCGGTAAGATTAAGATCCTTCAAAAAATCAACGCGGTCGGTCTCGTCCAACTCCGCAATCTCAGCTTCGGCGCGGCCTGCAACAATGATCACTTCGGTGTTTTCGTCTTTTACTGCTTCTGTAAATTTCGCAGAATAGGCATTGCCAGCCGAAGCCGATGCATCATCGACATTACAGACATACATCACAGGTTTTGCGGTCAGCAGAAAAAGTTCGCGAATCACTTTCATATCATCATCGGTAAGATCAAGCGAACGGATGTTGCCAAGATTTTCAATCTGGGTTTTAAATTTCACAAGACTGTCGAACGCCGGCTTTACTGATTTGTCGCCGGTTTTGAAAGCTTTTTCCACTTTCTGCAATTTGCGATCGATCTGTTCAAGGTCTTTAACCTGCAATTCGAAATCAAGATTTTCTTTATCGCGAACGGGATCAATACTGCCGTCCATATGAGGCAACAAGGGATCGTCGAAGCAACGCACCACATGAATCAGTGCATCGACATTACGCACATCGTTCAGAAATGAATTACCGATGCCTTCGCCCTGCCCTGCTCCCTTGGCCAATCCCGGGATATCGACCAGTTCGATTGTTGCCGGAATAACTTTGTCGGCTTTGATGAGTTTATCCAGTTCATACAAGCGCGGATCGTGAACGTGAGCCGTTCCCAGATTGCTCTTGGTGGTGCTGAATGCAAATGTGCTAACTTCGGCTTTTGCATCCGAAATGCAATTGAATATTGTTGTTTTGCCGCAATTGGTCAATCCTACGATTCCTACTTTCAATGCCATATCAATTGTTTAATTTAAAAAACTCCATGTAACGCCAAACCGGAAAGCCCTGTCTTGGAGCGGATATCCGGGTATTTGCCAGTAATTCACCTTAGTGAATCCGGCCGTAAAATTTGCAAGCTCTGCAAAAACAACCGCCCGCTTAATCTGAGCCCGAACAAACACAGTCGGATAAACGAAGCCGCCTGTTTTAATATCGCGCTGCATATAAAAAATCTGAAGAGCAGGATTGTATGCGTCGGCAAAATAAGCACCATTGATCCACGCGCTGAGACCGGTCTGCAGGGTAAGCGCCTTTTTGAAAACACTGTTTCGCATCGCAATTTCAGCTTTGGCAAACCATGGCGGAAGATTAATATAATTCGCATGACCAACATCCTGAACACCTGCAATGCCAGTTAATCGAAATCTTCCAAACTCCACATCAGCAGCCAATTTCAGCCCGGCAGCAGATCCTTCGCCCCCTTGAGCAAACGATGTTCCGTTGAAATACATGTAATCGGAAAACTGTGCGAAATATCCGGAAATGCTGAGTCCGCCAAAATCAAGACCACCAACGCCCATCAATGTTTTTGTCTGATTCCAGTTATGATTCCAGCTAATGTGATTACCGTGATATTTGAAATAGTAAATCTGAGGGCTAATCAAACAATAGCTGAAACGAAGGTATGGCCGCCATTTCAGGGAATCGTTACTAACAAATTCAATATGCAGATCGTGATCGCTGATTCCCTCAGACTCAAATTCAACCGACGCGTTTGCCACCAGTAAGTGCCCTTTTATCAAATTCACCGACAGTCCACTTTTCAGGATTTTCTGAGAAAGTACAGTATCAGAGCCGGCGTTATACAGATGGTCATCCGAAATAAAAACGCCAGCATGCCAGCGAAGCAGCTTAGAATGCCGATTTCCAACCATCAACGTGTTTTCGAATGCATAATGGTTAACGCTGTCGGCGGTTGCAGCCGCTGTCCATGCAGTATAATAACTGCTGTCGGGATCGAAGCTGTCGGAATAGATATGCCGCTCGCGGCGCAGATTGAAAGTATGCTGAAGAAATAAACGATGGTCGCCGTCCTTCTTTCCGCCAAAGCGAATTTCGTTGGTCACAAAATAATCGTTCTGGCGAAAACGGTTTTGAGCCGACAACAGATTTATTTCGGTCAGAGCCCGGTCATAGACCGTAGTATCGATAAATTCGTAGTTATACTTTACGCCGCCGTTTTCCTGCTGGTAAATACGGTTAAGAATGAAACCAGCATTGAGATGATACACTTTCGATTTCGTCGTAAATGAGGTGACAGCAAAAAAATTGCTCAGACTGTTCTTCTGATTCTTATATGCTCCGGGCGAATTGATAAGCCGGTAATTGAGCGTCAGCCGCCATGAATCAGTCAGTGGCTGTGAGTGTAAGAAATCGAAATACTGCTCACGTTTATAACCGTTGGAATAGGACGCAACTGAAAATGGCAGAGTGTCTAAAAAAATCGGAATATTTTCTCTGAAAAAAAGATATTCATCGGGCCGGTGAAAAAAAGCAAAAAAATCAGGGTGAAGTTCATCGACATGTTCCGGGAACCACAGTAGCTGATAAGGCGCGCCCATACTACCGTTGCTGGCAGTCCACGTTAATGCATTCAAGGGATTTAAGCCGGTAAAGGATTTCAGATCTGCAGTGAACTCAACAGAATCTTCAGTTAGAAAAAAATCGGGCGACAGCGTTGTGAAATGGACCAGAAGCGTATCGCGGGTCAGAGAATCGTGCTTGTGTTCCTGTGCTGAGAGCAGCACCGGGAAAAACAAAAGAACAAACAGGCCTCGAAATATTCGCATGATTCAGATTGAGATGCAAAGTTAGGAAGAAATGATTTAAGAACAAGGATTTGAGATATGTGATTTTTGATGTCAGGGATGAATGCAAAAAAAGCTTCTTATCATATCCAGCATAGCTCACTAATCACCGCTCGCTGCACCCGCTGCAGAAAGAGTTCACTTCACCTTCACCACCACCTCTTTTACAATCTCCAGCGCAGTTGAATGTCCGGATACATCTGAAAAAAGTTCACCGGAGGCACCTGAATGATGGCCATGTCCGATGAGTTTCAATTCGTATTTTTCAGCCGGAGATTTCAGATCAATGGCCTCAGAAGCATATACCAGCGAAGGCTGACCAGAGGTTGCATAATAAGCATCATCCGGAAAACGGGTTGTAGTCCAGCTTCTGTTGAAGTCGAACGCCTGATTGATTTCAAGAAATACCCGAACTGATTGTTTCAGCGTTGAATCACTTTTCGATTTCAATACAAAATTGTTAAGTGGTGTTGGCCCTGTGTAGGCATCGGCAATGGATGTTGCTGCGGTGGGAACATAAAGTCCATCGGACTCAATTACATTGCGCTTGTGCGACCAGTAAGGCACCGTGGCAGGCCTGCGGCGAGGGCCTGGAGACCATTTCCCGCTTTTCGTATCGCCATGCTGAAAATATCCGGTTGCCACCGATTTGCTTATATACAAAGTCTGAATGTAATCTCCTTCTGATGTTTCGAGCCACAAAGCAATTACAGGATGACTGAATTCCCTGCCTTTCTGAAAAGAAATTTCGAATGTCTGTCCAACGCCTTTTACGTTGGTGACCATCTGCACCGGTTCAGTATCTCGCCTGTCGGAATGACGACAAGAAGTGAATACTAAGACTGAAATCACGGATAAAAATATGATCTTTTTCATGGGTTTTTCAGTTTAAAATTCAACAATAATACCGACCGTTGGCAAAAGTGTTCCCGAAGCATTTTCAATTCTCTTCATTTCATAGCGCTGCAATGCAACCGGATCTGACGGGTTGGTAATTATATAATTCCCGGACGCATCGGAAGCAGGGAGAAAAATATCCTGCGACTGCGCTTTGAAACTATATGCATTTTGAATATCCATATATATAGTCAGACTCCATTTATCAAAAAAGTATTCTTTGTCCACGCGCACATCGAGCTGATGAAATGGTTTGAACCGAAGCGTGTTGTAAGCATCGAAATCGAGATAGGGCCGTCCTTGTGCTTCCCAGGCCTGCACCAGCGATGACGTGTATTCATCATAAGGAGTGTAAGGAGCACCTCCAGAAAATTTCCATTTTATTCCAAGAGTCCAGTGTCGTTTGAAATTTTTGCTGCCAAGCACGTTTATTATGTGGCGCGCATCCCAGGCCGAAGGGATAAAGTTACCGTCCAGGCCGGAAAATTCGCTGCGCACAAAAGTGTATGTAAACAGCATGTTTAATTTATCTACAACTTTGCGCCGATACTGAACCTCAAAGCCAAATGCACGTCCCTTTCCCGACGATTGAACCGGTTCGTCACCCACTACACCAAAGTCGCCGCCTTTATTCGCAAGACTTATAGAATCGCGCAGAGAGACCGGATACTTGTTGTATCCTTTATAAAAAGCTTCCATCGTGAATTTGCTATCCGCATCCGGATTAAACTCAACGCCGGCGATATAATGTGTAACGCCGATGGCCGAAAGATTATTTTCTTTGTTAACCAACACGCCTCCATCGCGATAGCCAAGTGTGGTATAGGCCGGCAATTGAGTATAACGAGCCGCCGACAAAGTGGCATACCAGCGCTCAGTCAGACTGTAATTGAGACTCAGTCGGGGAGAAAGCTGGTTCAACGGATTCAGCATCTCTGAATCGTACGTGTTGGCATCCGTTCTCAAGCCAATATTTACTCCAAGGCGGCTGTTCATCAGTTTACCGCTCACCTGGCCAAATGCAGCGAATCTGAAAAAAGTGAGCTCCGAGCTGTAGTTAAGGGTCAGGGGATTTCCTGCAGTAAAGAACTTCTGAAAAGTAGTATTTGAATACTTGTCGTATTCGGCCGAAGCCCCGGTGAGCCAGCGCCAACCTTTGGTAAAAAATACATTTTCAAAACGGAATTTGTTCTCAATTTCATCCGAAGTATAATCCTGGATTTTCAATGAATCGGTCTCAACATTATCCTGATATTTGTAGGAGGAATTCCGGAACATATTGCGCGACAAGATGTAATTGATATAACCGTTTTTCTTGAAATGGCGGTAAGTCGCACCAATAGTGTAATTCCATTGATTGGTTTCGGGCAGATACGACAAAATGTACCGTTGTTCTTCAGTTTCATTTTGCTTTAGATTCAACCGATTCACATCGTATGCACCAAGACTGATGAACGTTATTTCGTCGGAGTTTTTGAGTGTTGTTTTGGTTTTTATCAAATAATCGTTGTATGTCGGCAGAAAAGGCAACCCAATGGCCGAAAACAGAAACTGCAAATAAGAGCGTCGGTAGCTTATGAGCAATCCGGTATTTTCGGTCAGCGGCCCGTTGTATGACAAAGCAAGATCTGAAGCACCAACAGCAAAGCGATGTACCGCTTTATCCTTGCTGGGAGTAATTAAACTCATATCAAGAACAGAGCTCATGGCATTTCCTGTATTGGTCTGAAAAGAACCGGTATAAAACTTTGCTTCGCGAATAAAGTCGGCATTGATGATACTTGCCGGCCCGCCCGAAGCGCCCTGCGTGGCAAAATGATTCAAGTTGGGAAATTCGATACCGTCGATGAAAAAACGATTTTCGTTGGCGCCTCCGCCCCTAACTATCAAATCATTACGCTGAGCAGGCGTTTGACCAACTCCCGGAAAAGACTGAACAATTTTCGAAATATCGCGGTTTCCGCCCGGGTTTTTCTCAATTTCGCTGATGCCGATTGTTTGCAAAGCCACTGGACTTTCGATGTTTCTTTCGAAGGTTTTGGCAGTCACAGTGACTCCGCTTAGGGTGGTAATATTCTCCGAAATGAAAATTTCAATATAAGATTCATTGGAGTTTGTCACCATCAGTTCAGGGGTTATTTTTGAAGAATAACCGACCGAGGACACTTGCAGCTTCACAAAACCTGTTGATATTCCGGTAATAACAAAGTTCCCATCAAAATCGGTCACGGAACCCACGGTAGTATTTTGAATAACGACATTGGCAAAAGGAACCGGCTGATTTGTTTTTTCATCACGCACAACACCGCGAACAACGCCATTTTGGGCAAAAGAAATATGTGCGAGGACTATCAGGATAGTAAATATGTATTTTTTCATTAAATTCGATTTGTAATTGCAAAATTAGTCACAAATATACAAGAAAACGAAACACTGTGATATGTATCATGCGTACAACCGACTCGAATCAAAACCGTTGCTGATTTACAAAACATTACCTGATTCACGAATATTCCCTGAGATATCAAGAATCGTTGGTTGATAAATAATTCACATCTTAACGATGAAAATTTGGGAATAATATTGTAAATTTGCAACATTAAGAACGAACAAAGTCTAAACTAAAAACGACTGTTATGAAAAAAATCCTCATCTCTTTAACAATGGTTTTCGGAATCATTGTCATGGTTAACGGACAGGAACTTGTAAGCAAGAAAGGTTTTACCATTCTTCCTGAAACCGGTGACTATGTAATTGGTTTCAATGCTGTTCCCGTTGTTGACTTTTTCCTGAACGCAGCTGACATCATGACCAACGCCGGCACAACTGCTCAGCATCCTGGTTATGTTACAGGTTACAATCAGGTTCTCGTTGGTAAGTATTTCCTGGACGACACAAAAGCAATTCGTGGAAAACTGGCCATCAACAGTGGCTCTGCTACAACAAAAACCTATTATGACGATCCTTTCGACATCACTGCAAACCCGCTCGATCCGACACAGTGGGGCGAACTGGAAGACGTCAACAAAGTAGGAGCTACAAACATCATTCTTGGTGGCGGTTTGGAATTCCGTCGTGGTCACAACCGCGTTCAGGGATTCTATGGTGGTGAACTCCTCCTTGGATTCATGAGCAACTCAACTCATAACACCTGGGGTGTTGAAATGAACAACGAATCAATCACCAATGGTTACACCAACGGTGACGGTTCAGCTCTTGCTGGCCGTACTCTTGATCAAAGCAGCGGCATGGCCATTACTTTTGGTCTCCGTGGTTTCGCCGGTATTGAGTATTTCTTCGCTCCGAAAATTTCTATTGCAGCTGAATTCGGTTGGGGCTTTGGTATGACTACCAACCCACGCGGCTCAGTTACAGTTGAAAACTGGGATGCAGCAGCAGTTGCTCCTGAAGAAGAAACAAACGAAGGTGCAAACGGTGGCAGCGCAATGGGCTTCCAGGTTGACAATGGCGTTGGCCAGACCCTGATGCCTTCTGCAGCTCTGATGATGTATTTCCACTTCTAAGTCATAGAAGATCCTATTACAAAAAAAGCCGGCATTAGCCGGCTTTTTTTGTTTTAAGAAACTGAGGTCAAGATCAAGAAAAAGGTTAAGACCAAGGTTGAGGTTAAGGAGCGAAGCTCAAAAACAATTAAAAAAACTCCTTTGAAGGAACTGCTCCGCCCCAGAGGGAATAAACTCCGCAGTTCAAAATCAATTACCCCGAGTGAAAAACCTATAGAAAAGCTCCAATAGCACTTAGAGCACAACAACTGTTAACCCGGTACAGCGTTCCGGAAGCTCAATAAAACGCCCCGTGAAGCGACCTGACAACAATAAAAAAATAATCCCAACTCCCTCTCAGAGCTGACAACTGGCAACTGGCCACCTAAATAATCATCCCCGCACCAACGGTTTCATTGGTTCCTTCGTCAATAAGGATGACGCTGCCGGTAATTCTGTTCAGACGGTATTTGTCATAAAAGACAGGCTGAGTCGTACGCAGACTTACACGAGCGATTTCGTTCAGGCCGATATTCTTGTCTTCAATATTACGGTGAAGCGTATTGATATCAACTTTATACTTCACTTCCTTCACAAGGCATCGCAAGTCTTTTGAAGTGTGCTTAAGTCCATATTTGCCACCGATTTTCAATGCTTTCTCATTCATCCAAACCATCATAACATCGAGGTCCTGACCTACCTGCGGCACATTGTTTTCGCGAACAATCATATCGCCGCGGCTAATATCAATTTCATCTTCCAGTATCAGCGTAACCGATTGTGGAGGAAAAGCTTCTTCAACCGGGCCTTCAAACGTATCAATTCTTTTTATTGTAGTTGTAAAGCCTGATGGTAGTGCCATAATTTTGTCACCGGGCTTGAAAACTCCACCGGAAATCCGACCGGCATAGCCACGATAATCATGGTATTCATCTGAAAAAGGACGGATAACATACTGAACCGGAAAACGACAATTAATGAGATCATAGTCCGATGCAATATGAATAGTTTCAAGCATATACAACAACGTAGGGCCCTGATACCAGTTCATGTTTTCTGACCGATCGACAATGTTGTCTCCTTTTAAGGCAGAGATTGGAACAAAACGAATATCGTTTATTTCGAGTTTGGAACTGAAGTGTTTGAAATCTTCAAGAATCTTGTCGTATACGTCCTTGCTATAATCAACCAGATCCATTTTATTAATACAAAAAATAACGTGCGGAATACGCAACAATGAAGCAATGAAAGCATGACGTCGTGTCTGCTCAAGAATGCCTTTGCGGGCGTCAACCAGAATAAGCGCCAGGTTTGCCGTAGAAGCGCCAGTGACCATGTTGCGTGTGTACTGAATATGACCCGGAGTGTCCGCAATAATAAACTTACGCTTCGGAGTGCTGAAATAGCGATATGCTACATCGATGGTAATGCCCTGCTCGCGCTCAGCTCTCAGCCCGTCGGTGAGAAGGGCCAGATTGACATACTCCTCTCCTCTTTTTTCGGAGGCGGATTTCACTGCTTCGTACTGATCTTCGAAAATCGCCTTCGAATCGTACAGTAAACGTCCAATGAGTGTACTTTTTCCATCATCGACACTACCCGCGGTTGTAAACCGCAGCAATTCCATGTTGAAATATTCGTCGCTATTAAATTCTTCGTTCATGATATTTGATTAAAAATAGCCTTCTTTTTTCCTGTCTTCCATTGCGCTTTCAGAGCGTTTGTCATCGGCCCTGTTTCCGCGTTCTGTCTCGCGCGATGCGGCCACTTCGGCCACAATTTCGTTCAGATTGTGGGCTTCAGAAAGCACCACTCCTGTGCAGGTCATGTCGCCAATGGTACGGCAGCGCACGGTCCTTGTTTCAAGAATTTCTTCGTCTTTCATGGCCATAAAAGGAGCCCATGCAAGCCACATTCCATCGCGTTTGAACACTTTTCGATCGTGACTGTAATACAACGACGGAATCTTGATATTATCGCGGCGGATATACATCCACACATCGAGTTCGGTCCAGTTCGAAAGCGGAAAAACACGAAAGTGTTCCCCCATTTTCTTTTTACCATTAAAAAGATTCCAGAGTTCTGGCCGCTGATTTTTTGGATCCCACTGCCCGAATTCATCTCTGTGGCTGAAGAATCGCTCCTTTGCACGTGCCTTTTCCTCGTCACGTCTTCCTCCGCCAAGCATGGCGTCAAATTTATTTTTCTCGATGGTATCGAGCAGGGTTATCGTTTGCAAGATGTTTCGACTCGATCCAATCCCTTTTTCTTCCACAGATTTACCTTTGTCAATTGACTCCTGAACACTGCCGACAATAAGTCTGGCGCCAAGTTCCTGCGCAAGATCGTCGCGGAAAGTAATCGTTTCATCAAAATTATGTCCGGTGTCGATGTGGACCAGTGGAAAAGGAATTTTCGAAGGCCAAAAAGCTTTTCTGGCAAGATGTACCATGACTATGGAATCTTTTCCACCGGAGAAAAGTAAGCCCGGATTTTCAAACTGAGCTGCTACTTCCCGCATGATAAAAATGGATTCTGCCTCCAGTTCCTGAAGGTGATTCAAACTGTAGTTCATTTTTCCTTTCTGTATTTAACCTGTTTTAAAACCTGACGAATCAGGTATCGGGTGCTTTTATTTATATCCCAGAGATCGGTTCTGATCTCAACGGTTGGATGAGTCGGTGGTTCATAAGGGGAATCAAATCCGGTCATGTTCTTTACCAGACCCAGCCGGTATTTTTTGTACAAGCCCTTCACATCGCGAAGTTCGCAGATTTCAATCGGGCAATTGACAAAGACCTCAACAAAGCGGTCTTCACCAATGATCTTTCGGGCCAGATCCCGGATTTCATGAGTAGGGCTAATAAAGCTACATAAGACAATAAGACCTGAATCGCTGAACATTTTAGCCACTTCCGCAGTCCGGCGGATGTTTTCGTGTCGGTCAGCATCGGTGAAACCCAGGTCGGAGCAAAGTCCGGTACGGATCACATCGCCATCAAAAACCTTGGTGAAATATCCCTTTTGCAGGATTGCAGTGTTAAGACTATCCGAAAGTGTTGTTTTACCGGATCCGGAGAGACCTGTAAACCAGATTACCAAAGGTCGCTGTCGGTTTAAGAACCGGCTTCTGTTGCGTCGGATAAAGCTATTGAAATCCGTCCATTGAGTTGGATTTGCATAGCGTTCAGCACTGCTTCTTCTGAATTTAATCAATTGTTGAAGTTTTCAGCAAAGATAAATATATCCACGCATACCGCCAAGCTGATATTTATCAGGCAAAATATTTACAAAATCGTATTCTCAAACTTGCGGTTAAATACCATTTCCCGGATTTCGGAATTTTATTAGCTTTGCAAAAACCTTACTGATGAGATACATTGCTGCTGTCGTTTTTACCCTATTTTGTTTCCAGCTGTTTGCCCAGCAATCAAGTGTTCTGAAACTGACCAACATAGACAAGCCCGAAAAAATGGCCGAGTTCAGAACCGGAGACCGGATTATCGTATATTTTGGCGATACAAGTGAAGTTTGCGGCAATATCAAATCCATTGATAAATTAAATCTGGTGGTTGATTCAGTAACGATCCCAATCAGCAAGGTGCAGATTATTGTTGACAGGAAACCAAAATCGGCCATGTTCAAGCTTGCTGGTGCAGGAATGGTCCTTGGTGGAGCTGCTCTCACCGTTGGAGGTTTTGCATGTCTGGCAGCCGGATTGTTGCCTCCGTCAGTCGAATCATTATATTATGTACCAGGAGGCCTTGTGCTCGATTATTTTGGTATTCATTTCATCATTCAGGGGATTAATAAACTGGGCGGAAAAGGGAAGCAGTACGATATTGGGTACAGATATACCATTGAAGTATTTGAATAACAGATTATTACATCCGTTATTAGGTAATTTTCAAGTTTTTTCTTTCATCCGTTAACAAATATATTTCAACCTTTAACTTATTCAGTATTGACATATGCAGGTATTTATATTCATTTTTACTTTACCTTTACATTACGGGATTAAAATCGTTTCATGCAACCCATCGATTGCAAATAATGTCTGATATTCAACAAACAAACAAAGAACGCTCCCTTGCGGAGGCCCAGCTGGTAAAGAATTGTCTTGCCGGCAGAGCCGAATCTCAGGAGTTGCTTTACAGGCGCTATGCCTCGAAGATGTTTGGCGTTTGTTTGAGATATGCCAAGAATAAAATGGAGGCAGAAGACATTATGCAGGAGGGTTTTATTAAAGTATTCCAAAATCTGAAAAATTTCAGATGCGACGGCTCGCTCGAGGGCTGGGTGCGCCGCATTATGGTGAATACTGCCATAAACTATTACAAATCCAATCTCAAATATCTTCAGACACTCGATATCGATGATTGCTCCAACAGAGAAAATGTTTCGGTTGAAGCAACTGACAATATAAGTCTGAAAACTTTGCTGACGCTCATTCAGAAATTGCCCGAAGGATATAGAATGGTCTTTAACCTTTATGTTATTGAGGGGTACAGCCACAAAGAAATTGCAAACTCTCTCGGGATCAGCGAAAACACTTCCAAATCGCAATTATCAAGAGCCCGCAAAGTTCTGCAGGAAAAGCTTAAAACGATAAACGCCGTGTGCTATGAACAGATTGCATGACAATGATCTGGACCGGCTTTTCGCTGAAAAGCTTGATGATCTGCGGGTTGAACCACCCGAAAGGTCGTGGAAAAAAGTGGCCGCGGGAGTTGCTATAACAACCACTGTTTCGACCACTGTTTTATCGAATCTTATTCGTCCCGTTGTTTGGTCGCTATCTACTATTGCAACTATTGTTTTAGTGACGGTGACCAATCCATCTTCAAACAATGAGTTTACAGCATCTCCGATTGCCTCGGGCAACGAACCAGCTCTGGATATTGAAATTGAAAGAATTTCTCCGCTGAGTGCCGCTGAAGAAATTCCGGCAATCTACAGACAAGAAACTCCGGATTTAATGCCTGTCAACATTCTGCCTGCTGCTGAAGAAACCTCAACAGACCTGGCTGAGAATGAACTACTGCCGATTTCAAATGAAATTAAGCCCGTAGTTTTCGACAGCATGGACTATCTGACATCGCTGAACGCAGCACAACTAAACGTTCCGCAACTGACCTGGAATCCTGAAAAGCTCAATTCGCCCGATTTGCTCCAGCCAGACAAAAGTATAATTCCGGCATGGTTCGATCTGAGTTATCAGACTGGTCCTGATATTTTTGATTTCGGCACGCAGGATGAAAACAGAATAACTTCACTTGCAATCAACAACGGAGTAGATCTTTCGTTTCATTTCTCCGATTTTTATCTTCGCACCGGTATTAATTCATTGAACCTCTTCCAGCATAATCAGTACAATTATGCAATGAATGAATATCAGCAGGTTGGCGTATATACAATGGTAGATAGCATGTCATTCACTCAAGGCGTTGATACTGCCGGAAATCCGGTGGTTATTCCTCAGTATTATACCAGTGCGCATCCTGTTTATGATTCTGTTGCTGTAGCACATTCAACCAAAGCTTCAGACCGTTATCATTATCTTGAAATTCCAATGGCTCTGGGATTCCAGAAAGATATTCGTCGTTTTTCAGTTTACGCTCAGGGTGGATTTACCTATACATTTTTGCTGAATGCATCCGAAAAAACACAAGCTGACTTCTACGAAGAAACCGGAAATCAGCCATTATCGTGGCAGACACAATCGTTGTCGCGCAACAAAGACTTCTGGTCATTCACACTTGCAGCCGGAGTGATTTACAATACAAATTCACGTCTTTCATTCGGCGTTGAACCAACATACCGTTATTGTCTGAGCCCGTTCTATGCAGGCGATGAACGTCTTGGGAAAGCCCCGGTGAGCTATGGAGTAAAACTCAGACTCGTTTATAAGTTGTCATACTGATGAAATTATTTCTATCACTCATATTTTCAACTGTCATTGTTTTTGCAGTTTGCGGGCAGAAAGGAATCGGGCTGGAAGGCCGCATCTTTGCTTCGGACAATAACATGCCGGTGGTCGATCAGAAAGTCTTTGTAGTCTTCGAATCGTCGGCTCAGCCTTATGTTCAGAATCTGAATAATTTAATTACAACTGCTTCCGACGGATCCTTTTCATTACACGCACCCAGTATCCCGACTTCGATCATTCCCCTTAAAGTAATGGTGTATACGTATGATTGCGATTTTCAACGAAAGGGTTATCTGATTACTTTCAATCAGAATGATGTGTGGGCCAGCGATGTGGATATTTCAATTTGTATGGGGGTGATTGATATGCCTTCAGAACCATTGCAGATTTCTCCATCAGATAACACCTGCCCTGCTTTTTTCGGAGCTGAAGTCAATGACAGTCTTAAGCGGAAATATCTGATTGAGGATTACAAGTGGACAATCAACAACCAGTTTGCGGGACAAGATCAATCAATTTCAACATTGCTTACAGAATCTGTCAGCAACATCAAAGTCACTCAAACATTTACAGATTCTTTAACCGGCTTTGTTTTCGACTCCATTCAATTCACAAAATCTATAACGACTCCAGCGACTGATTTCCATATTTTAGGAGGTACTGTTTTCTCGGGCTCAGTCCCAACAACCACCGGAAAGGCAGTGCTTTTAGGGCACAGCAACACCAGCTATTTCGCCATTGATACCTGTTATTACTCACAATACGGATATTTCTATTTTTCATCTGTACCCCGCTGCAACTATTCGGTTCGCATAATCGAAGCTGATAATATTATGCAGAGCACGGCCATTCCAACATATCTGGGTTCAGAACTCAGCTGGGAATCGGCAGTTTTCGCAAACCTGACGGATGATAATTTTAATGCCAATATTACACTGGCTCAACAGCAGTTCGGTGCAGGCATTTGCGAAATAAGCGGATATATCAATGACGCCAACCCGGCTGAATTTGATATTTTGTTGTACAATGAAAATATGATTCCTGTTTCATTTCGTCATTGCGACCCTAACGGGAATTTTCATTTCAACGGTATACCTTATGGTACTTATCGGGTTTTTACAGAAAAATTTGGAGTCGCATCTATGTCCGAAACGGTTCTACTTTCTATGTCCAACCCTTCTGCCTACATTTCGTTGAATACCATTACGCAAATTGATGAGTCAGCCAAAGTGAATTTCGCAATTTACCCCAATCCCGCCGCAGATTATCTGCAACTAACTCCCGCACCGGAAGGAGAAATTCATATTACATCGGTTGAAGGAAAAGAAGTAATGACGACATCAGCCACAGATGGAGTTGTTGACGTAAGACAACTAAGTGCCGGTATGTACTTCCTGCAAACCAGTCTGGACGGACAACCCGTTACGGTTCAATTCGTGATTTCCAGATATTAAAAAGGTTCTACGAGTTTTTGTGTGGAATACTTCGCAATGTTTGCAGGAAAACTACTAAAACAAAGGCGCAGTAAGTTCCCGGTCAAAGTATGAGATAAAGCATCTACTTCGGTGCCGGGATCTCCTCGAAAACCATTGGAGCCCTTGCTGAATCAATATTTCAGGAGACCCCGGAACTGAAGTCCGGGGACGTGGTTGTCTTGGCTGGGATTGCTGATGTGAAAACAAATTCGTGTATCATTTTGCGATTGATAATGATACAAACTACTTCATTATTAAAATTGAAAAATTTACCACTCAAAAAATCGTATCACCAACAAAAAAGCTCCGTTTCCGGAGCTTAAATATTCATCATTTTTTAATGTGACTATTCCTCTTTCAGCACTTCGTAGTGGCGGAATTGAGTAATCAGCGCGTAGTCGACTTTTATGTGATAGATAGCAGGCTCCCAGGTACTAATATCAATTGTGAACGGATTTTTGGTTACTCCGTATTCATTAATTTTGATATCCTCGTACGTTTTGTAAATCAGCAAATCATACTTCACGGCCTTAGGATCATCAATTTTAATGGTCAGTGTCTTTCCATCAGAATTGATTTGAATGTCATCGACCACTTGCTCCTGAGAAAATGCAGCACAGGAAGCAAAAAGCATTACGATAAAAACGAAATTTCGTATCATATTTCAGTGTTTTTCACAGGCAAATATACAAAAATTGCACAATAGGATAATGCAGCAAATTTCATCATCGCGCAAAAAAGAACTACTCAGCAAGAACCAGAATTCTGTTTTTCTGAACTTCGACAATCCCGCCTTTTACTTCAATTGACTCTTCAGCTCCGCTTTCAGTTCTTACGCGGATTATACCAGCGCCAATAGTGGCAATCATAGGAGCATGGTTGTTCAAAACCTGAAACGAGCCCTCGGTACCGGGGAACTGAGCCATACTGACTTCGCCCGCATAGAGCTGTTTTTCAGGACTGACAATTTCGATGCGCATAGGGCAGATTATTTCGATTGTTCAAGCAGTTTGCGACCTTTTTCAATGGCTTCTTCAATGGTTCCTACCAGGTTGAAAGCAGCTTCGGGATATTCGTCCACTTCGCCGTCGAGAATCATTTTGAATCCCTTGATGGTGTCTTCAATGCTTACAAAAACGCCCGGGATACCGGTGAACTGCGTGGCAACATAGAACGGTTGTGACAGGAAGCGCTGTACACGACGTGCGCGGTGTACCACGAGTTTGTCTTCTTCCGAAAGTTCATCCATACCCAAAATAGCAATGATGTCCTGCAATTCCTTAAGGCGCTGCAAAATAAACTTCACACGCTGAGCAGTATTGTAATGGTCTTCGCCAACAATGTTCGGGTCAAGAATACGTGAAGTTGAATCGAGTGGATCCACAGCCGGATAAATTCCAAGCTCAGAAATTTTACGGTTTAATACTGTGGTGGCATCAAGGTGAGCAAAGGTGGTTGCGGGAGCCGGATCAGTAAGGTCATCAGCTGGCACATAAACGGCTTGAACCGAAGTAATAGAGCCACGTTTGGTAGAAGTGATGCGTTCCTGCATAATCCCCATTTCAGAAGCCAGAGTCGGTTGATATCCTACAGCAGAAGGCATACGGCCCAACAGCGCAGATACTTCAGAACCGGCTTGCGTGAAACGGAAAATATTATCAATAAAGAACAGAATGTCGCGTCCCCCTGATTTTTCATCACCATCGCGGAAATATTCAGCAACGGTCAGACCGCTCAAAGCCACACGGGCACGTGCTCCAGGCGGCTCGTTCATCTGCCCGAACACCATAGAGAGAAGACTGCTTTTGAGTTTTTCCATATCAACTTTCGAGAGGTCCCAACCGCCTTGTTCCATGCTGTGTTTGAAATCGTCGCCGTAATTTACAAGACCGGCTTCGATCATTTCGCGCAGCAGGTCATTGCCTTCACGGGTGCGTTCACCCACGCCGGCAAATATCGAAAAGCCGCTGTATTGCTTTGCAATATTGTTGATGAGTTCCTGAATAATTACCGTCTTTCCTACTCCGGCACCGCCGAAAAGTCCGATTTTTCCACCTTTTGAATAGGGCTCAATAAGGTCAATTACTTTAATACCGGTATATAAAACTTCGGAAGCTGTACTCAGATTTTCGAATTTCGGCGGTTCGCGATGAATCTCATAGGTTTTGTCTCTGTTCACGGGCGGCAGGCCATCTATCGGATCGCCAATTACGTTGAAGAGACGACCGTTGATCTGATCGCCAACCGGCATAGCAATTGGCTTTCCGGTGTTTACCACATCCATACCGCGCGATAACCCGTCGGTGGCATCCATAGCAATGGTACGAACAGTGTTTTCACCAATGTCCTGCTGACATTCCAATACGAGTGTTTCGCCATTTTCGCGAACAACTGTAAGTGCATTATAAATATTCGGAAGATCTTCTTCGCGTTCAAAAACCACATCAATCACCGGTCCGATGATCTGGGCAATTTTTCCTGTCGTTGTTTCAGCCATAATCCAATGTATGTAGAGGGCAAATTTACACAAATTTTCATAGCAGCATTATCTGTTGAAAAAAATATTACTCATCTGTCAATCCTTTATGAATGCGGTAAATATTCGGATAAACGAGAGCTGAAAATTGTCAAAACTCAAAAAGGCATTTACAAATCTTTCAATTGTTGGAACAAAATATTATATTTGCTATTGGAACGTTCCGCTTTTAAACCCCGCTTGCTATGAAATTTCAAATAAAAAATCTGCGTCGAAAATTATTCGGATTTCTAAGTTTTTCAACTGCATTATTTGTGTTCCAGGCCTGTTATGGAGCGCCACAGGATGAAAGCACCGATGTGCTGTTTCATGGAACCATTGTTTCTGATTCAACCGATTTTCCGGTTCCCGGAATAAAAGTCAACGTAAACAGCGACCAATACGCTTTGACAGACTCAACCGGAACCTTCAGTTTTTATGTTCCTGCGGCTTCGCAATATCATTTGATTCTGACTGACGCAGACACATTGACGGACGGACATTATCTTGACAAGGACACCGTGCTGAGCGATATTTCAACCTCTGGAATTACGATCAGAATTGATCCCAAGTAAACTATAATTCCATTGTTCAAGCGCTTCAGACAAAAAAATCACGTTCGCTTTCGGCACAACGAAGCGGCAATTCATGAACTTTCGTATCTGTTCTGGGAATGCACCCTGCGCTGCAATCTCAATTGCCGTCATTGCGGAAGCGATTGTTCGGTCAGCAGTCAGTTGCCCGATATGCCTTTTGCCGATTTTCTGAATGCAATCAAACCGCTGCAAAAACAATATAAAAAGGACTCCATCATTGTAATAATGACCGGCGGGGAACCACTGCTGCGAAGCGACCTGGCTGAATGCGGCATGCAGCTCAGACAAAACGGATTCCGATGGGGAATTGTTTCGAACGGTGTTTTGTATAACAAAGACATGCACCACAAACTGCTGAATGCCGGCATGGGATCCGTAACAATCAGTTTAGACGGGATGGCCAAAACCCACGAATGGATGCGGAATTCACAACACAGCTTCGATGCCGCGCTGAATGCCATTAAGCTGATTTCTTCCAATCCACGACTCAACGCCGATGTGGTCACTTGTGTGAATCAGAAAAATATCGGCGAACTTGATGAAATACATCAGACGCTTTTACAAACAGGCATTAAATCCTGGCGTCTGTTCACAATCACACCGATCGGGCGTGCAGCCACTGACAGAGACCTTTCGCTCACCGATGAACAATTGAAATTTCTGATGGAATTTATTGTGGAAAAGCGAAAGGACAAACGCATGAAAACCTCCTTCAGCTGCGAGGCCTGGACTGGTGTATACGAAGAAAAAGTGCGTGACGGATTTTTCTTTTGCCGCGCGGGCATACACATCGCCTCTATTCTGGCCGATGGCAGCATATCAGCCTGCCCCAATGTTGATCGAAGCCTTGCGCAAGGCAACATTTATAAAGATGAGTTTCTTGATGTGTGGAATAACAAGTTTGACATCATGCGAAACCGCAGCTGGACAAAAACCGGCACCTGCGCCAATTGCAAAGACTATTCAATCTGCGAAGGCAGCGGACTGCACTGGTGGCACGGCGAGCGGACAGAGGTGCTGCGGTGTTTGGGGAAGGTGAAATAAAAGTACTTATCAAAAATAATAGTAATTTTAATTTCTCTTTTTGACGCCTTTAAAGTAGGAAAAGAGAATAATTTTCAGTCATGAAAAACGAAATCATTATATACCAGCCCAATGAGCTTGCTTCACATATTGAAGTGAGGGTTGATGAGGATACGGTATGGTTGTCTCTTAATCAAATTGCGCAACTTTTTGAAAGGGATAAATCAGTCATATCAAGGCACTTACGAAATGTTTACAAAGAAGGAGAACTTTCCATGGAAGCAACTGTTGCAAAAAATGCAACAGTTCAAATTGAAGCAGGAAGGGAAGTGAAAAGAGAAATAGAATTTTATAATCTTGATGCCATTCTTTCGGTGGGTTATCGGGTAAATTCAAAACAGGGAACTCAATTTCGTATGTGGGCAAATAAAATACTGAAAGATTATCTGCTTAAAGGTTATGCCCTCAATAACCGAATGAACCGCATCGAAGAAAATGTTGATTCGCTGGCGAAAAAAGTGAAAGGCATCGATTTGCAAATTAAAGCAGCATTGCCTCCAAGCCAAGGTCTTTTTTTCGACGGACAAATTTTCGATGCATACACTTTTGTGTCTGAACTGATAAAATCGGCAAAACAGAGTATTGTTCTGATTGATAATTATGTTGATGAAACTGTTCTGACATTACTTTCCAAGCGAAAAAAGAGTGTTTTCGCTATTATTTATTCTTCGCAAATTACAAAACAACTGAAACTCGATTTGCAGAAACACAACCAACAATATGCGCCCATTGAATTGCTGGAATTTTCAAAATCGCACGACCGCTTTCTGATTATTGATGAGGTGGTTTATCATTTCGGTGCTTCGCTCAAAGACCTTGGCAAAAAATGGTTTGCGTTTTCGAAAATGGAAATGACCTCCGGGGAAATTCTTTGCAAATTGAGGATTTGAGAGGTGGAATGAGAGTGTTGGTGGAGTGATTGCTCAAAACTTGCTGTCTTTGAATTTTAGAATCCAGAGCAATACCCGACGACATCAGTATGAAGACTTACAGAACAATACTTACAGGTCAACTCCACGAAATAAACTGAATGCCGATATTTTCAAAGACCACGGAGATATTGAAAAACATCCCCGACGATTCCACGTCAGCGATAAAGCGACTCAAGCCACAGCTGCTGACGGTAGAATGTCGGGAAACACACAACATTCTGTCGTCCGGATGACATTAATTTGCGAAAGGGAACGGACACGGAATTCCGCCGGCAGGCGGACAAGCTGTTGGGTGCATTGCAAAATCTTTGTTGTTAGTTTCGATATCTCGGTCTGATATTTCAACTTAATAAAGGACTCAAGTAAATCTTGAAATCACAATTTGAGATTTCAAGTTCAGAGCATGGAGGCGCAAAAACTGCCTTTTGCATTTACCGGACAGGGTTTTTCAATGCTTAGTTCATTTCTTCTCCAGCGCACTCAGGTCGCCTATGGCGACGCAGAGAGGCTGGAGAAGATGCAAATTACAATCTCAAATCAAATCGCAATTCAAAAATCACAAATCTAATTTCTAAAATCTACAGCCCTTCGTCGTACCAGCTGGCATACATCATATAGTTTTCCGAAATGCGCATCACTTCTCCTTCGAGGAGCGATTGGTCAATTGATTTAATCTTTTTTGCAGGCATGCCACCATACACAGAACCGCTTTCAATGCGGGTTCCCTTGGTGACAACCGCTCCGGCCGCAATGATACAGTTGCTTTCCACCACCACATCATCCATTACGATTGCGCCCATTCCAATCAAGACATTATCGTGAATCGTACATCCATGAACAATAGCGCCATGTGCGATGGAGACGTTGTTTCCGATCGTAACCGGACTTTTCTGATAAGTGCAGTGAACGACCACATTATCCTGGATGTTTACATTATTTCCGATCCGGATGGAATGCACATCGCCACGAATAACCGCATTGAACCACACGCTGCAATTGTTGCCCATGACCACATCGCCTGTAATGGTGGCATTTTCAGCAATCACACATTCAGAGCCAAATTCGGGCAAAATTCCTTTCACTTTTTTGATCAGTGCCATCGGTGTAGTTTTTTGCAAAGATATAAAAGCATGCGGCATAGGGCATGCGGAGCTCAACTCACAACGCGCAATGCTTGGGGCATGGGGCGCAAAGCTTGCGGCATGAAGCAAAGGGCATGGCGGCTTTCGACAGAAGGCGCTGAGCTCATGAACTTCACTGTCACGGATAACATATCCGCGCCAGTGAGGGGCATTGGGCACGGATTGCAAATCCGCGCCAGTTACTGTAACGCGTAACGACTGTAACGTGTAACGAAAAAAGTTAAAAAGATAAAGGGATAATGATAAAAGCACACAGGGCATTTTACCAAATCAGGCAAAATTTGTACTTTTACGGAAAATATAATCATCATGAAAAGATTCCTATTGATATTAGCAGCGGCAGCTATCATGTTGCCCGCACAGGCACAGAAAACGAAAGTGTCAGAAAGCATCGAAAAAATCGGTGACGGAAAAAATAATTGTCTGGTAGTGACCATTACCGGCGCCAGCGAAGATGATGTTGCCAAGGCATGGAAAGATAAAATGAAAGACACCGGCGGAAAAGTTTCCGGAAAGAAGGAAATGTTTGTTGATGATGCATCGTTGCCCTCCATTTCTTCAAACGCAATTGATATTTACTCTGTTATTGATGAGAAAGGCGGAGATGTTCGCTTTATGGTCGGATTCAATCTGGGCGGCGCCTATCTGAATTCAAAAGAACACGCTACTGGTTATAAAGTAGCCGAAAAAATGATTTATGATTTCGCTGTTGAACAGGCCAAGCTTGCGGTACAGAAAAAAATTGACGAGCAAAAAGATGTGATTGGTAAAACAACAAAAACCGTTGAAGGTCTGACTAAAGACAACGAAAAACTCGCAAAAGACATTGAAGATTACAAAAAAAGAATTGAAGATGCCGAGAAAAATATTGAAGACAATAAATCAAGCATTATTACCGGCAACCAGAATCTCGAAGATCAAAACAAAGCTCTGAAGGAGCTTGAAAAGAAACTCAGTGAGGTGGATTAATACGTATGGAAAAAACAATTCTTATTACAAACGACGATGGTATTGATGCGCCTGGCATCAAATTTCTCATTTCATTTCTAAAACCGCTGGGAAAGCTGGTAGTCGTAGCTCCCGAAACAGGAATGTCGGGCATGGGGCATGCCGTAACCATTAAAAACCCGCTGCGCATCCAACATCTGCCAAACGATGGCGATGTAGAAAGATACACCACCAGCGGCACGCCGGCTGATTGCGTAAAACTTGGACTCAACCAGGTTTTAAAATGCAAGCCTGATCTTATCGTCAGCGGCATCAATCACGGCAGCAACCATTCCATCAATGTGCTGTACAGCGGAACCATGGCTGCGGCGATTGAAGGAGCCATGCAAAATATTCCGTCAGTTGGGTTTTCGATGTGTAATCCAAGTACAAAAGTTGATTTCAGCTTCATGGAATCGTACGTCCAGAATATATGTACACGACTGCTGAAAACCGGACTTACAGCGGGAACCTGCATCAATGTGAATTTTCCGAATACCGACAAACCCGCTGGAGTGAAAGTCTGCCGCCAGAGCATTGGCTATTGGAATGAAGAATTTGATTCACGTCTCGATGTGCACCACCAGCCCTATTACTGGCTTAAAGGAGATTTCATTATTCCTGAAGTGCAGGAAGACACCGATGAAAATGCGCTGCAGCAAGGTTTTATAAGCATCGTTCCTGTCACCATAGATCTCACAGCTCATACCGTACTCGATATCACCAGAAATCAATTTCAGGGTTTATGAAAGAATTTTTCAGAAGAGATAATTTCTGGCTTGGGATGGGCATAGCCATCATTTTGCCCGTACTCACGTGGTTGCTCATTAAGGGACTGACTGAAATTTTTGCAGGAAGTAATGGTAATATGTTTCAGCAAAGTACAGAACAATTGCTGGCTATCTGTTCCAACCTGATACCGTTCAGATATTATCTCGTAAAATTAAAAGCAGATAAAACCGGAAAAGGAATCATGCTTGTCACTTTTCTTTTCGCGATGTTGTATTTTTATTTCAACTGGGCTGCATGAAGTATTTCATTATAGCCGGCGAAGCATCCGGCGATCTGCATGGCTCCAATCTGGTCAGGCATCTCAAACTAAAGGATGAAGCCGCTGAAATTCAGGCCTGGGGCGGCGATCGGATGATTCGACAAGGCGCTTATGTAAAAAAGCACATCCGGGAGCTAGCGTTCATGGGCTTTGTAGAAGTGCTGATGAATTTGCGTACAATCATGCGAAATTTTAAACTTTGCAAATTGCAGGTTGAAGATTTTAATCCCGACGTACTAATATTAATCGATTATCCCGGATTCAACCTGCGAATGGCCAGGTGGGCGCATGAAAGAAATATCAGAGTTGTTTATTACATTTCGCCGCAGGTCTGGGCCTGGAAAAAATCGCGTGTGAAAACAATCCGGCGCAACGTAGATGAGATGTTTACCATACTTCCTTTCGAAAAAGAATTCTACGCCAATCATGGAATGACCGTGAAATACGAAGGACATCCACTCATTGACGCCATCGAAGGTTTTAAAAATAATGGCGCTCAATCCGATTTTCAGAATCACGAAAAACCAATACTGGCGATACTTCCGGGCAGCCGAAAGCAGGAATTGAAAAAAATGTTTCCGGTCATGCTCGAAGCATCGGATGCTTTTGCTGATTCGCATAAAATTATAATCGGTGCTGTCAGTCTGCTTCCCAAAGAACTATACAACACCGGTGGTCGCGACATTGAAATAGTAACCGATCAGACCTATGCGTTGCTATCGAAGGCACAGTGCGCATTTGTGACAAGCGGCACCGCTACACTCGAAACAGCATTGTTCCGCGTCCCGCTTGTGGTCTGCTATAAGGCCAATGCAATATCATACATGATAGCGAAAAGACTTGTCGGGAAAAACATACTTTTTATTTCGCTGGTAAATCTGATTGCAGGAAAAGAAGTCTGCAGGGAGCTTATACAGGGAGATCTGACAAAAGACAATATGGTCGAAGAAATGAAAAAGCTCATTCCACCAAATTCGGCGCGAGAAAAAATGCTTTCGGAATACGATTTGCTATACGCGAAACTTGGCGGATCTGGCGCATCAGAGCGGGTTGCCTCGCAGATTGTCAATATTTGTAAGTCCTGATATGAACACAAAATTCCTGTTGTTTTTTTTCATCGCAATTCTGAATGCCTCATTAACACAGGCACAACAGGATATTAAGGTGCGCATTCATTCTGATAAAAGTGTTCATTCTCTTGATTTAATTGTTTTTTCCGGAACCTACCAATTGCAGGATACCGCTGGAAACACAGTGAAATTATTCAACAAAGGAGATTCGCTCCATATTGCTCCGTTCAATTACGACCTTGTTATTTTTACTAAAACCGACACTATCTTTTGTGGAAAACAATTGATATTGCGAAGTGTCGGTTTTCTGAATATTTTTCAACTGACAACGGGTAAGTCAACCCGGCTCTACGACGACGACCTCATTGTTTCGCTCAGGATTGACAAGTCGTTATGGTTGCTCAACGAAGTCAAGCTTGAGCATTATGTTGCAGGTGTTGTCCAGTCCGAAGCCGGCATCGCAAAGAACAATGAATTTTACAAAGTACAGGCAGTAGCGGCGCGCACGTATACACTTAAAAATATTGAGAAACATGCGGCGGAAGATTATCAGATGTGCGATCAGACATGCTGTCAGGTTTACAAAGGGCGCTGTGCCAATACGGAGATTATGATTGCAACTTCGCAAACGGCAGGCGAAATAATTATTGATTCGACCTCAAAACAACTCATCATTGCAGTATTTCATTCCAATTCAGGTGGCCAAACCTGCAACTCCGAAGACGTGTGGGGAAGACCGCTTCCGTATCTCCGATCGGTTAATGATCCGTACAGTGTTTCACAAACCAGCTACAGCTGGCAGAAATCAATGCCCCGCAGCGAATGGCTCGATTACCTGAAACGAAATTTCAATTATCCCATCAGCGATCCGTCTTCGGCAGCCAAAGTAACAAGTTTCACGCAAGCCAATCGACAAGTGTATCTGACAGGTAATATCGGACTCAGGAAAGTTCGTGAAGATTTGAAACTACGCTCGACATTTTTCAGCATTAAAGAAGACGGGAGCAATGTTGTATTCACCGGTCGCGGCTTCGGACATGGCGTTGGGCTGAGTCAGGAAGGCGCCATCAACATGGCAAGACAAGGTTTTTCATATACCGATATTCTGAAGTTTTATTACCTTGGTACCGAAATTACTACCATCGAATCTCTTTCAACCTCTGAATAAAAATACAATCATGAATTCCTGGTCAAAAGCACCCTTTGTCAGGATATTAATTCCATTTATTGCCGGCCTGCTCGTCTATCGCAGCGGCTGGGCTTTTGCTGACCCTTCGTGGATAATGCCGTCATTGCTGGCCTTGCTGATTGCTTTAGCAGCCTGGATGTTTGTTTTCAAATCGCTCAACACTTATAAAATAAGATTTATTCAGAGCATCATAATAATTTACTGCGTTCTCTCATTCGGATGGCTGACTGCCCATTACGGCGACTTCCAAAACAAAACCGATTTCATCGGCGATCTGCCGGCAAATCAACAAGCCGAACTTATAATAAAAATTGATAATACTGTTGAGCAGAAGAACAGCAACATGAAAACTACGGCATCGACCCTTGCTGTAAAAACCGACTCTGGCTGGTCGAGATGCAGTGGAAAAATACTGCTGTATATTTCAAATCCAGACACGGTTGCTACGCTGGAATATGGCGATGTCATTGCTGTTAAATGCTATCTCAACGAAGTGCAGAACCCTCTCTTCAATTCGGATTTCAATTATAAAAAATACCTGGCCGATAAAAACATTTTTCATCAGACTTATGTGCGAGACGATCATTACACCGTCCTTGAAAATAAACAGGGAAACGCGGTCATGACTTTTGCACTGGGAGTGCGTGATAAAATGGTCAGGATTCTACAGAAACAACTCGGCGATAATGATGAATTTGGTGTGGTATCAGCCATGCTCACCGGATACAGAGCCGATATCAGCGCCGATATGATGAATGCCTATTCCAAAGCAGGCGTGATTCATATCATGTCTGTTTCGGGTTTACATGTCGGAGTCATCTACATCATGATTACCGCATTCATAGGCCTTTTTGGATGGTTCAAAAAGAAAAAATGGCTGAATGTTTTGCTAGTCCTTTCACTCATTTGGTTCTATGCATTTCTGACAGGATTGTCGGCGTCGGTGCTACGCTCTGCAGTCATGATCACCTTTGTCGTAGTGGGTACTGCCATGCAACGCTCCATAAGTCCATACAATAGTTTGGCGGCGGCCGCATTTATTTTGCTCGCTTTCAATCCGGGCAGTCTGGGCGAAATCGGCTTCCAGCTTTCGTTTGTGGCAGTATTAGGCATACTGCTTTTTCAGCGACCACTGTACAATCTGTGGCATATCCGCAACAAATGGCTCGACAAAATATGGCAGCTGGCCTGTGTTTCACTGGCAGCCCAACTAATCACACTGCCATTTATTCTATATTATTTCGGACAATTTCCTGTGTATTTTCTGATATCAAATCTTTTGGTTGTACCACTCTCAAGTCTCGTTCTGTACGCAGGAATGGCCGCCGTATTGCTGTCGTGGATTCCCTTTGTTAATATTGCCGTTTCATTTGCAACAGTATGGCTTACCAAGGCAATGAATTTTATCGTAACCACCATAGAATCATGGCCGGGATCGGTTGTAAGCAACATCTATATTTCCGCATGGCCGGCATTGATACTTGTTGTAATAATTGCGTTGGGTTATATGTTGTTTTACCACCGAAAAATCAAAATTCTTTACGCTATACTTTTTCTCGCAATTATTGCCACATTGTTTGAGTGGAATTTCAAGTCGCAAATAGAAAAAGAAAAAGAAGCGTTTTTTATTAAAGACGGTAAGGAATTTATTGTAGGCATTAAACAGGACAAGTCGGTTTACCTCATGCTGCCTTCGGATACATTCACGTTGTCGCAATATCTGAAAACAAGACTGGAAAGGTTTGCCGACAGAAATTCGCTTCAGACCATCACTGCTGGTGAAATGTTCAATGATAAATTGGTTTTCCGCCACGAGAATTTCATCGGCTGGAATCAATTTCGCATGCTTGCATGGAACGAGCGCAAAATGCCACCGGGCACACCTGATCTGCCTCCTGTAGATTTGATGCTGGCTCCAATGCTGAGCAAGTATTATTTTGAAAAATATCAGGAATCATTGCCAACAAAAATTGTTTTCTCGAAAATGAAAACAAATAATCCGCAATTCGTAAATATTTCAGGAAAAAAAGAATGGAGTTTTAAGAAATAAAGTTCAGACTGTTCACAAACTTATTATTTCTTCTTTGATTGCATATCGAATCATGTCGGCAAGTGAATGCAGATCCAGTTTTTTCATGATGTTTTCTTTATGCGTTTCGACAGTTCTCGGGCTGATAAAAAGTTTGTCGGCAATTTGCTTATAACTATTTCCTTCGGCAAATCCCTTAAGTACTTCGGTTTCGCGATCGCTCAAAACCGCATTAATGCTGTCTGATTGAGCACCCTGCTGCTGCTTTTTAACATAGCTTTTGTACAGGATTTGTCCTATACTCATACTGAAAAACTGCTCAAAAGAAGCAACAGAAGCAATGGCATTGCGCAATTCGGCCATGGAAGCATCTTTTGAAACATAGCCGTAAACTCCTTTTGTAATCGCTTTCAAAACGGTGTCTTCATCCATCATTCCTGAAAAAACCAGAAGACGCGCATCGGGAAGCTTGCGAAGGATTTGATCGGCCAGATCAATGCCCGAACCATCCGGGAACTGAATATCAATTACAGCCACGTCAAACGGATTTTTCTCCATCAATTTAATAAATCCATCGATGGTAGCCGATTCAAAAACAAGCTCCAGTTCGTCATCTGCAAGACACATAAGCCGGATACCATCTCTTACAATGGTATGGTCATCAGCAATGGCAACTCGTATTTTCATATCAAGAGCTATGGGCTAAAGGTAAAATAATTCTGAAAACACTCCCTTCTGACGATGTAGAAGCCAGATGAATATTGCTGTTCATTTTTTTCAGCAATTCAGCGGAAATAAACAAACCAAATCCGCCTCCACGCGAAGGCGCATCGGGAGCCATTTCCCCGAATAAGCGAGCGGCGACTTCATCCTTAATCCCAGGACCCTGATCGCGTATATCAACAAAACAACTGCTATTTTCGGTAGTAACGCAGACAGATATTTCATTGCCGGCATTGGAGAATTTTACTGCGTTCGATAAAACATTGCGAAATGCAATATGCAGCAATCCCCGATCGGTCATCACATTTATTTTTTCAGGGATATCCGTTTTCAGTAATATCTGCTTTTCATTCATTGCGCCATGACAGTCAGCAACAGCTTCATGAATGCAATCCGACAGAAGTACCGGAGCTGTTACTACTTTTGCACCACTTTGTTGTGTAAGAGACCAGTGCAACAACCCGCGCAACATGTTTTGCAACTCGGTTGCTGAGATTTCAATATCGTTCAGATATTTCTTGATTTCCTGCGGCGGAAGCTTATCAACAGCCGTATTCAGCGCAGAAGTAATTCGACTGAAAGAAGTGACAGGCGAACGCAGATCGTGCGAAATAATAGCAAATAAGCGGTCTTTGAAAGCATTGACTTCTTCAAGTTGCTTGTTTTTCTCATCCAGCAGGCGATTAATTTTTTTACGTGTACTAATTCTGTACACAAAAAACAATGCTATCACAACCGCAAAAACAAACAGGAAAATAAGGATATTTCTGGTATTGCGTATTGATTTTATGCGGCTTTCCTTTTGCAGCAAATCGGTTTTTTGCTCCTGTATTTTACGTTCTTTTTCCGAAGTCTGGTAAAGAGCTTCATACTTTACCATGGATTCGTTTTTTTGCTGATTAAAAATAGAATCATTGTATCGGATATACAACAATTGATTTTCATAGGCCTGTTTCCAGTCACCCATCATGGCATAGGTTTCACCAAGGTTTTTGTACCCCTGCCTGAGCTGATTGATCAGCCCGCTGCTGTCGGCAAGTTCAATTCCGCGGCTGACATATTGAATGGCTTTACTATGATTTTTCTGAGCATTGAAAAGAGCTCCCAGATTGATGTACATGAAAGATTCGGCATCGGTATTTCCGGCCAGCCTGTAATATTTCAACGACTGCTCGGCATAAAATGCCACCGAATCAAGATTTTGCTCAACATAAAACATCGCTGCAAAGCCATTGTACACATCGGCAAGGCCGGGGTAATAATTATTTTTCCTGAAAACAGCCACGGACAGACTATACTTCTCGCGGGCAAAATCCATTTTCCCCTCATCCACATCGAGCGACCCCAATTTGTAATACTGATCGCCAATATTGATAGTGTCGCGCAACTGTCTGTATATTACCAACGCTTGTTCATAATAGGATCGGGATTTTTTCAGATCGCCAATGCGCATATAATCTGTTGCTATTCCATTATTGGCTGCAGCAAGCATTGCTTCATTACCCATCTTTTTTGCTAAGGCAAGAACTGTGAAATCAAGATTCAGAGCTTTGTCATAAGCCCCATTGCGGCGCTCTTCGGCGGCCTGTTCAAGCAATGAATCAAGCGCAGCATCATTCTGTCCAGTTCCGGCAAACGAAAATATGATTGTCAACCATACTGCAAAAACAATCCTGTTTATCAGCTTTGTCATATATAAGGGCAACTATCTGGCAAATATAACATAATTGTTAAACCAACATCCAAATTTAACAGCCCGGAATATAAAACCGGAATCTTCTGCCTAAACAAAAGACTCCGGTCCAAAATTATCAAAATCAACTATTTTTTGATGAACTGTCCGGTTTTGACGGCATCAGCGTCTGAACATTGAATAAAATAATTTCCCGGTGCCAGTGAACTGATTTCAATTGTTTCATGAGATTTATATCCCGACTGAACCAATCGTCCTGACTGATCAAAAATATTATACCAATGGCTTCTGTCTTCATCAATACGAATAAAATCATCGGCCGGATTCGGATAAATGATCAATGTGTTTTCAGGTTCTGATTCCCGGCTTTCAAATCCAACACTTTGCAACTCGCCACGATAAAGAATCGCGCTGTTGTAACCAACCGCATACATTTTGCCCGAGGTCGTTTTCGTCAGATCTCCAAGCAGCCACCAGGTGTGATGCTCCATCTGATTCCAGTTTTGTCCATAATCAGTCGAATAAGCAATCAATCCCTCCATTCCGCAGGCAAACACTGTATCTGCCGAAGGACAATACAACCGGGATATCCCCAATGTCATGTTGGTTACTGATTCTGACCAGGAAAGGCCTCCATCGGATGAATACAGAAAACCTTCGTTATTCGTTCCCACAACTACATGCAAGCTATCAATGAAACAAACTGCTTTCAGATACATGCTGGTACCGGACGCAATACTGGTCCAGGTTTGTCCGCCATCGGTACTGCGATAAATTTTTCCGCTCTGACCAACACATAGACCCATACTGCTGTTGTAAAAATCAATGTCGTACAACCCCGTTGTAAATCCTGTACTGATGCTGGTCCACGTTGTTCCTCCATCGGCGCTTGTAAGAACTGTCCCTGCCCATCCACATGCTACAGCAAAAGAAGCGTTTATTTTTTTTATGCTGTACAAAATATTGGTTGTTCCGGAAACCAGAGTCGACCATGTTTCACCGGCATCGGTGGTATGCAGTATTCTTCCTGCACCAGCGCAGGCCAATGCTTCGGTGCTGCTGACCAATTCAATGTCAAAAATCTCCTGCGTCGTTCCGGCAGCAACACTGTCCCACGAAAGGCCTTCGTCTTCTGTCCGGAAAATAACGCCGTTCGAGCCCGCAACAACCCCGGTCTGATCGTTGAAAAAAGCAATGGCATTCAATCGAACGGCCTGAGTCATCCGGTCGGTTGTCAGATCAACCCAGTTGCTTCCGGCATCAACAGAACGATACAGGCGGCCACGTTCATTTCCCGCAAACACATTTCCTGCGGCATCTGCATAAATGGCATAGATATAATCGGCATTCGGATTATGGCACTGAATCCAGTTTGTACCACCATTGGTGGTTTTGAAAATGGTTCCGTCGGCGCACAAATATCCGGTTGATGCATCAATGAAACAGATATCATTAAAATAATCATGCGTTCCTACCGATTGGCTTGCCCAGCTAGTTCCGCCATTGGTTGTTTTGTAAATGGCACCCCAGTCACCGGCCATCCATCCTGTATTCTCATCGGTAAACCAAACGCATTGAAAGTCTTCGGCCAGATAGGTGTCATGCTCTGTCCAGGTGGCGCCGCCATCAGTTGTTTTCATAAAATAACCATCTTCAGTAGAAACATAACCGGTAGTGGCTGTTGGAAAATATATATCGGTAAATGTTTCGCTTGAGCCGGTACTGACTGCGGTCCAGTTGTCGCCGCCATCGGTGGTTTTAATCATCACTCCGTAATCAGCAATGATAAACCCGGTTGTATTATTCAAAAACCAGAGGCCGGAAAAGTCATCACCGTTGAATGTGGTGTTGATCACATTCCATGTTGAACCACCATCGGAGGTACGCACAAATGTTCCCTGAGAACCGCATGCAAAACCATGTGTGGCATCAGTAAAATGCAAATCGGTTAGATAGTCTGAGGCAATAGTCCCTTCCATCGTCCATGTTGCACCGGCATCAATTGTTTTCATCAGTGCTCCTCCACCGGTGATAGCAAAGCCATTGCTGGTTGAAACAAATGCAATATCGTTTATCGGATCACCCTGTGGTTGTGGGTTTAGCCAGTTCCATTGAGCCGATGCCAGCAAAGGAACAATCAGCATTATGATAAGAAATAATTTTTTCATAGTTGGTTATTTTTCTTTAAGTTCATTTACCATGATATGCAACATTATCTGACGAGCTTCGGCAATCAACCGCTTTTCGTGCTCATTGCATTTTTCAAGCATTGCTTCATCAAATGAATCGAGACTGTTCCATGCTTCCTGAATTTTATTCCGCCTGATCAACCGTTGCACCTTACGCAATTTTTGATCAACTTTTTCTGCACCCAGTCTGTCTTTCATGCAAAACCTAATTAGAGTTTCATGATCTGATGAACAAATTCTGACATTCGCAAAAAGTATATTCCCGGCTGCAGGTCCGATATATCAATACTTTCAGGACCACTGATTTCAACCGACAAAACCAGATTCCCGCAAGTATTAAAGATGTACACTTGCTGAGGGAACGTCATTCCATGCGGGTTTACAATAATGCTGTTGGTTGCCGGATTTGGAAATACGCCTACACTGTAATCGGTCATCTCTGAAATGGCCGTTGTGGTTTCGGCCTGCCCGGTTGCAGAATAATCGGAAAAACCATAATTATTTAATGACCGTAGTCTGAAATAATAGAGTTGACCAGGTGTCAATCCACTGACGGAATAATTAAGTCCTGTTACAATTACACTGTCAAATCCCGGCAACAATGAAGCAAAATTATCATCCGAAACAAACAAGGCATATTGGGTGGCATTGGTGCCAGCTGTCCAGCTTGCAGTAAAGGAATAATCGTCAATGACCGTAACAGTATTTGGAACAGGAGCAGCAATATCGGCCTGCAAAATAATTGAAATGGTTGTATCATTTGCAATACCTGTGGCCGAAGAGAATGGCAGATAATGGCTTTCATTCACCTGTATCGTAAGTGACGGCGATTTGAGCACATTGCTGAAAACCGCTTCACCAGCGGCATTCGACACAAGTGAATCACCATTAAACAAAACGCCTGCTGAAGACACCGGATTATCAAAAACATTTTTCAGCTGAAAAGTTACCATGTGGAATTTTTTCAGTTCAACAAGAGTTGTGGTATCACTCGAAATGACAACAGAGCCGGTATCGCTCATATGTCCCGGTAAGCTGAAAATATAATTGTATGTTCCACTGTTTAATCCATAAACTTCATTGATTCCGGCCGGATACGAAACAGAATTAAAATTCATGGCGGCATTGGTCAGTGTATCGCCGCTATCGTTTGTTACAACAAAGCTGATGTCGAAAACAGGCGTTGCAGCTTTGCGCAGAATAATGCCATCGTCGCCTACAATGTATCCGGTGCCATCGGGTGTGAACCACATTTTGTACAGCGCCCTGTATGTGCCACTTTCAACAAGTTGCCAATTCTGACCCTGATCTGTTGTTCGATATAATTTACCCATATTACCCATGGCATACCCCAAAGAATCATTCACAAAGTAGAGTTCCTGAAGGCTTACGCCGCAGTTCAGCATTTGCCCCCAGTTCAATCCACGGTCGTTTGTCATATATATTCTTCCCCAGGAATTTACAAACAATCCCGTGTCAGCATCGAAAAAGTGAATGCCCTGAATGGCAGGATTAACCGTAATCATATCAGTATATGAAACACCACCATCAAACGTATATCTGATTCCACCATTTAGAAAACCAAAAAAAGCGGTATCGGAATTCAATGCAAAACCCGAATAAACCTGGGAATAAGAACCCGATTCGGACCATGTAAGACCTACGTCATTGGTAATAAACATTCCTTCGGTGCCATAAGCAAACAGTTGGGTTGCCGATGCACGCTCAATACCTCGGGCTACTCCCATATCAATTCCGTAATTAAACTGCGTCCAGGTTTGGCAGGTGTCAGTGGACACAAAATAGGAAGAATCACTGCCAGCGGCAATTATCCGGTCTGTTGTGGCTACGCAGATTCCGCCAAGATCAATTGCTGCGCTGATTTGTGAAGTAGCCCATGTAAAGCCACCGTCTGTTGTTTGGCGGAAATAACCATTTGTTCCTGCAGCAAAGCCGGTCTGATCGTTTATAAAAACAACATCGGACAGATTTGTATTCATTTCTCCAATATGCAAAGTATCCCAGGAAATGCCATCTGTAGTGCGGATAATCAAACCACCGGGGCCTGTAGCAAGCAGGCTGCCGTCGCTCATTTTGTGCAGGCCATTCAAATCTGCTTGAGGATTATTGTACGACAGCTGCAATGTTGAACCAGTATCTGCTGTTTTGAATATATTGTTTCCATAATAATCAAGGAAGAACCCTGTTGAGTCATCGAAAAATTCAAGGTCTTTCATTGGCTCTGTAAAAATCTTATACAAACTCCAGGTCAACCCGGAATCATGACTCAATGCAAGTTTTCCATTATATGACAATAAAAATCCATTGACCGCATCCGGGAAGCTGAAGTCAAGGGGTCCGTCGCCAGTGAAACGAAATACAGAGTCCCATGACAGTCCCAGGTCATCCGACATATAAAAATCTCCATCACCTGGAATCATAAAACCCCTTCCTGCGTCATTAAACCCAAGTTTAATAATAGTATAGAGGCCTGTCAGCGAAGTTGTGATCCAGCTTGCACCACCATTCACGGTGTGTTGGGTTGCCTCGTAATCACCCACAAAAACCACTGAATCGGAGCGCACGCTCATGGTTTCAAAATAAGTGGATGGATTGTATAAAACCTCCGCCCACGTCGCACCGCCATCGGTGGTTTTCAGAATTTTCCCGAAATATCCGCCGCCGTCTTTATGCCCGCCGCGAATGTAGCCCACGTTGCTGCTGCTGAAAGCTATTTCATACAATGAGTATTTCACACCAATATACATAGCATTCCAGGTGGCTCCGCCATCGGTTGTTTTCAGAAAAGTGCCGCCCGAACCGACCGCAAAGCCATTGTTTGCATCGGTAAAAGTTACATCATAGATTTTCGAATTGTACGCTGCATTGCCAATTTCGACCCACCCCTCATCAATAGCGGTTTGCGAGTTTCCACTCAGTGATAAAACAGCAATCACCGCAAAAAACAAAATAGTTTTCATGATTTTTTTGTTACAAAGGAAACCTGAATTCAGGTCCAAATTCATCAGGAATTTTCCGGATTATGAAAGAATAAAATCCGGAGAATACCGGATGAGATGCAAATGCAGATCGCCATAATTTTGCGACAAACAAAAACACAAAACTGATGAAAACAAAAGCATTACTTGTATTTTTTCTGTCGATTTGCCTGATTACAACATCCAGGGGGCAAATAAGCCCGAACATAATTTATCCCGCGCAAGGCACATACTCTACACGGGATTATCCTTTCGATGGCAGCGATGGATATACCTACAATGCCTCCATTTACAACAAAACCCAGATTGGGCTTAGCGCCCGGGTCCGCGCACTCACCTTCTTTGTTGAAACCGCTTGCCCCGACAGTGTAACCATAACCATTGCCTATAAACATCTGACAAATGCAATGTTTGGCGGATACGACACGTATGCAAATGTCAGTGCGGGATCTACCATTGTTTTCAGCGGAAAAGTTGCCTTCGATGCCGTCGGCGAAAAAATCATCAATCTGCAAACTCCTTTTGACTATGACAACAGTAGTCATTTGGGAATATACATTTCTGCAGCCTGGGGTGGTACAGGCCCGGCTGTAGCTCCAAAATTTCGCTGCAAAGTGGTTGATTCATCCACCGAATATGTTACCATGAGCTGGGGTCAGGACAACAGTTTTCCAACATCGCAGCTTTGCCAGTTAACCGACTATCTGCCCGCAATCGGATTGAAATTTATTGCACCTGATCAGCCGGTAATCGGTGCAATACTGGATTCCTGCAACAGCATTGATCTTACTTCAATTGTTTTTGTCCCGGCTGAAGAAAATATTCTCATCGCTTACAATCATACAGGAAATATGTCAACTCCTGCTTGCGGAGTTATCTACACCACGGGTGACACCCTGAGCGACGGAACGGAAATTTTTTATGCAGGACCTGCAGGAAATCACACGCATAGCAACCTGCTTTCAGGCGCCCAATATGCCTATAAAGCCTGGGCTTTTAACACAACTACACATATCTACAGTCAAAATCCGGGCAGCACCACTGTCAATACAAATTATACTATTCCTTATCTTACATCATTCGATGGTGGAGTTGGCCTTCCAAACCTATGGACCGGCGATTTTGAGAACCTGACGGGCCATGGCGAAACTGACCAGGGTGTCGCCGCTGAGTTGACTCCGGCTGAAACATACCTCTGGGCGCAAAGTCCCAAATTCTGTGGGCTTACCGCACAATCGGTCCTCTCATTCGATTATCGTATTGTCAATGTAGCCGGATATCCATCAACAGCTACACCTGCCAGCGAAATTGATTCTGTGAAAATTGAAATGACAAATCCGGCAAGCAGCCTCTGGACACTGGTTTATGCCATTACGCCCATCAATCATGTCGCTTCGACAGACTTTGAATCCCTTTCTTTCCCTATTGGATTTTTTGCAACTGGAATGACTCAGGTACGTTTCAAAGCCTACGGCGGCACCGGATCGTACTTTGTCGATATCGATAATTTCGCCATCACCGATCCGTCAGGCATTGCCGATCAGGCTACAGAACAACTGAACATTTACCCGAATCCGGCCACCAATGTATTACATGTAATCATAGACGAAGCCGGCCCAGTGCACATTTATGATATTACCGGCCGCTCATTGATTGAACTGGAAAGTCCCGGCAATGAAACACTCCGCATTGATATTAGTACATTTAATTCCGGACTCTATCTCGTTCAATCTGGCTCACGCGAAGTAGCCAGGTTTTTCAAAGAATAATTTATTCCAATACACAAATTTATACACAGAAGCTTCGGGGTATCGGAGCTTCTTTTTTTTATTCAGTTTTTTAAATGGCCGTCTCTGGCTTTTATTTAGTATTACTGACCCTCTAAAATAGACATCCGGCATTAATGGACTGATAATAAACATACCGTAGTCATTTGTGATTCCAATAATAATTGTAACTTTGCCCTCCCAAATATGCGGATGTGGCGTAATTGGTAGCCGCGCTAGACTTAGGATCTAGTGCCGTAAGGCGTGGGGGTTCGAGTCCCTTCATCCGCACAATAATTATCATTTGTCAAAAGTTCAAAAAAGCCTTGTATGAATTTCGAATTTGAAAAAAACGCTGATCTCACTGCTTCATTAAAAACCCATATCGAACCCGCTGATTATCAGCCAAAAGTTGAGGAGAAGTTGCGCGAACACCGCCGTAAGGCCAGCATGCCTGGTTTCCGCCCCGGTAAAGTACCTTTTGGTGTTATCAAAAAAATGTATGGCAATTCCGTACTTGCTGATGAAGTTCTGCATGTCGCTTCCGAAGCCGTTTACAAGTATTTAGACGACAACAAGATCAGTTTTATTCTTTCGCCAATGATGGACGAAGAAGAAGCCCGCCTGACCGAATGGAATGAAGGCAACACCTTTACCTTCCGTTTCGACGTGGCGCTGGAGCCCGAAATTGACCCTGCCGCCGACAAATCGCTGACCTTCACCAAATATGAAATTAGTCACGATGAAGCCGATGTTGAAAAATACCTGGGCGAGATTCGCGAGCGCTATGGCAAATTCGAAAAAGCCGAGGCGGTCGATAACAATAGCTTTGTTTCTGCACAGTTGATTGAAATCGAAAACGGCGAGAAAAAAGAAGGTGGTCTGGATAAATTCATACACCTGCGTATCAGCACAATGCCGGAACATGCACAAAAGGTTTTAATCGGCAAAAAAGTCGAAGAATCCTTTGATTTCGATGTTGAAAAAGATTTTCCAAATGCTGATGAACGAACTGAAGTCTTCAACATCAGCATTGATGATGCCCGCAGCATGAAAGGAACATATCGCGTTACTTTGCAAAGTGTTCTGTCAATTACCCCTGCCGAACTTAATGAGCAGCTTTACGCACAGGTTTTCCCAGAACGAAATATCGAAAACGAAGAACAGCTGCGCGAAATCATTCGCCAGGACGTGAGCGGGACCTATGAAAAAGAAGCCCGCAAACAATTCTTCTTCGATGTTCAAAAAGAATTGAAAAACAAATTCAACTTCACCCTCCCTGAGGAATTTTTGAAAAAATTCATTCGCACCCGCTCCGAAAAGGAACTCACCGAAGAAGACCTGGAAAAGGGACTTCCTTTCTATATTGAAGAAATGAAATGGCAGCTCATCGAAAACAGACTGATAAAAAAATACAATCTGCTGATTACCCGCGAAGATATTCGCATGCACCTCAAAGAACTGCTCGGACTTGCCGACATGGACGATAACGATCCGGAAGTAAAAGCCAAAATTGACCAGGTGTATGATATCGTTTCGAAGGAAAAAGAACGCTTCAGCAATTTGGTTGACAATATGACCGATGAGCGATTGATCAAGCTTTTCGAAGAAAATTGCACCGTTGAAACCAAAGCGATGAATTGGAAAGATTTTCTTAATTTGGTGAACGAAAAAAACTAAGATTATGAACATAAACGACGAATTCAGAAAATACGCCATCGGTCACCGGGGCATCAACAGCAATGTGTTTGATAAGTACACGAAAGTCACTTCCAATTATATTTCGCCTACCATTATTGAGGAACGTCAGCTGAACATTGCCACCATGGACGTATTCTCTCGTCTGATGATGGACCGCATAATTTTTCTTGGCGTGCCGATTGACGATTATGTAGCAAACATCATTCAGGCACAGCTTCTGTTCCTCGAATCCGTTGATGCAACCAAAGACATTTCTATTTATCTCAATACGCCGGGCGGCTCTGTTTATGCCGGATTGGGCATCTACGACACCATGCAATACATTGCACCGGATATCGCAACCATCTGTACCGGCATGGCTGCTTCGATGGGCGCAGTGCTGCTTTGCGCAGGATCGGCCGGTAAACGTACCGCACTTCCTCATAGCCGCGTAATGATTCATCAGCCAATGGGCGGAGCCGAAGGTCAAGCATCGGACATGGAAATTATTGTTACTGAAATCAGGAAGTTGAAAGAGGAGCTTTATCAGATTATTGCCAATCACAGCGGACAGACTATTGAACAGGTCTGGAAAGACGGTGACCGCGACCATTGGATGATCGCAGAAGAAGCAAAAGAATACGGAATGATTGACGAAGTTCTTCGTCGCGATAAAAAATAATTTACATGTCAAAACCAACCGACCATTGCTCCTTTTGCGGCCGCGGCCAGCAGGAAGTTAAACTGCTGATCACCGGTGTAACCGGTAACATTTGCGATGCATGTGTCGACCAGGCTCAATTGATTATTAATGAAGAACTGGCTCTTAAGAATACCAAGCCATCTGGCGGAGCCGGTTTTACATTGCGCAAACCACGCGAAATATTTGAATTCCTCAACCAATACGTCATTGGCCAGGATGAGTCAAAAAAACTTCTGTCGGTTGCTGTTTACAACCATTTCAAACGAATCAAGGCGAAAGACATTGATAATGATGTTGAAATTGAAAAAAGCAACATCGTACTTGTTGGTGAAACCGGAACCGGAAAAACTTTACTTGCAAAAACCATTGCCCGCTTTCTCGATGTGCCTTTCGCCATTGCCGATGCAACAGCATTGACCGAAGCCGGCTACGTGGGCGAAGATGTCGAAAGCATACTGGCACGCCTGCTTCAGGTGGCCGACTATGATGTAAAAGCTGCTGAACGCGGGATTATTTTCATTGATGAAATTGACAAGATTTCCCGCAAATCAGACAACCCCAGCATCACACGTGATGTGAGCGGTGAAGGAGTTCAGCAGGCACTTCTCAAAATGCTTGAAGGCGCTGTTGTTAATGTTCCTCCTCAGGGCGGACGCAAGCACCCCGATCAGAAATATATTCAGGTAAACACCCAGAACATTTTGTTCATTTGTGGTGGAGCATTCGACGGCATTGAAAAATTAATTGCCAACCGTCTCAAAACATCCGTGATTGGATATAAGAAAACAGGCGAGCAAAAGGAAATTGACAAAGAAAATTTGCTCCAATATATTGCATCCGAAGACCTTCGCAAATTTGGTTTAATCCCCGAACTTGTAGGCCGGTTGCCGGTTCTGGCTCACTTGCATCCGCTGAGTGAAGAAGCCATGCTCGAAATTCTGACCAAGCCGAAAAACTCGCTGGTTAAGCAGTACAAAGCCCTTTTCGCGATGGACAACATTAGCCTTGAATTCGCGCCTGATGGCTTGAAAGAAATAGCCCATATGGCCATTAAAAGTAAGCTCGGGGCACGCGGACTTCGCTCCATCATGGAGAAAATAATGACTGATCTCATGTTCGACCTCTCGGAGAGCGGCAAAGAAGAAAAAATTAAAATTACGGCATCTTTCGTTAAAAACAAGCTGAAGAACCATCCGGAAATCCAACTCAAAGTAGCCTCGTAATCTGGCCGCAGAATTGTAACACCGACCGAAACATTCACATGAAAAAGCTGCTTATACTTCTGATCGTCGTTTTTGCTTCGGGCATGCTCGCACAAGCCCAGCCTACTACAGACGGCAGCGGTGTAGAGGACGGAATTGTAACCAAGGCCGTCATTATTGAAGGCGACACAGTCCCTCTTTTTTGGATACCAACAGTCCGAATTTACGGTCCCATTGTTTTTAAATCAAAAGTTCAGGTTATTGAATTCACCAGAATGGTGAAGCACATTAAGCGTGTTTATCCATATGCAAAGCTTATTGGAAACAAGGTGAATGAATATAACAAGTATCTGAACGGTATTGGCAACGACCGGGAACGAGAAAGAGAACTTGACCGGATAGAAAGCGAAATGAGAGCCCAGCTCGAAGATCAGCTGGTGAAACTTACGTTCACTCAGGGCAAAATCCTGATGAAGCTTATTTATCGTGAGACCAGCTTTACAACATACAATCTTATAAAAGACTTCCGGGGAGGCATCACGGCCACATTCTGGCAAACCTTCGGAAAAATATTCGGATACAATTTAAAAGTCACCTACGACCCGATCGGAATCGATCATGATATTGAAACCATTGTGGTGATGATTGAGAATGGGACAATTTGAGGTCGAGGTCAAGGTCAAGTCACGCGTCAACGTAAAAAGCTGCGAAGCTCTATCGGATGCGCCTCCGCCTCCGGAGTTTACTCCGCTGGAAGCGGAGGAGTAAATTCCAGCGCAATTTACATTAGCCGATTTATCACGTTTCACGTGATGGCAAGGCCTCGGGTTAATCGTGCACAGCACCCTAAATTTGGAGTAAGGAGTAAGTAGTAAGGAGTAAGTGGTAAGAGTTGAGCCAAATTTCCACGTTTTAAAGCGTTGTTTGTTATGCGCTGTGCACCCGGAAAAGATTTTTTCTCCTAAAAGTTTTGATTAATAAATAATTATTGTACCTTTGCAGCCCGATAAAAAAGAGAACCATGAATTTATCAATCGAAACCAAAAAACAACTCGCGGAAAAATACGGTAAAGCAGTAACCAACACCGGCGCACCGGAAGTACAGGTTGCTATTTTCACTGAAAGAATCAAGCATTTGACCGGTCACCTGAAAAGCAATAAAAAGGACTTTGTGACTGAGCGCAGCCTTCTGACTCTTGTAGGAAAGCGTAAAAAGCTCCTTACCTACATCAAAATTAAGGATATTGAAAAGTATCGTACTTTGATCCAGCAATTGGAGATCAGAAAGTAAAAATATTGACATTTTACAACGGAAGGGCAATCTGGGTATTGCCTTTCTTTATTTAAAAAACATACAAAAAAGATGAACGCTATCACACAAACATTTGAACTTCCCGACGGGCGAACCGGAACTATCGAGACCGGTAAGCTGGCCCGCCAGGCCAATGGATCTGTACTTGTCCGCATGGGCAACACCGTACTCCTTGCCACTGTCGTTTCAAACAAAGAAGCCAAAGAAAACGTTGACTTCATGCCACTTACAGTTGAATATCAGGAAAAATATGCTTCAACCGGTCGTTTTCCCGGTGGTTTTTTCAAACGTGAAGCCCGCCCTTCAGAATACGAAATTCTTATTGCCCGCATTGTGGACCGCGCGCTGCGTCCTTTATTCCCCGATAACTATCACGCCGAAACTCAGGTTTTAATTTATCTGATCTCTGGCGATACCGATACCCTCCCCGATGCATATGCGGCTCTTGCTGCATCTTCAGCCCTTGCCGTTTCGAATATTCCTTTCAATGGCCCTATTTCCGAAGCACGTGTAGCCCGCATCAATGGCGAATTTGTAATCAATCCATCTGTCAAAGATCTTGAAAATGCAGATCTGGAGCTTATGGTGGCTGCCAATGCCAAAGACATCAATATGGTGGAAGGCGAAATGAAGGAAGTGAGCGAAGATGTTATGATGGAAGCGCTCAAGTTTGCTCATTCCGCAATTAAAAAACAAATTGAAGCTCAGCTGCAGCTTGCTGCCAAAGTTGAAAAAGCAAACCCGAAACGCGAATATTGCCACGAAGTGAACGATGAAGATCTCCGCAAATCGGTTTACGACTTCTGCTATCAGCGTGCCTATGATGTGGCCAAGCGCTGCACTCCAGACAAACATCAGCGTCAGGATGATTTCGATGCCATCGAAGATGAATTTCTGGCCACCATTCCCGCAGAGGAACTTGATAGTAAAAAATCGCTTGTGGGCCGCTATTATCACGACGTGATGAAAAAAGCTGTCCGCGACATGTATTTGACCGAACGCGTTCGTCTCGATGGCCGTAAAATGGACGAAATCCGCCCGATCTGGTGCGAAGTAGATTATCTGCCGTCACCTCACGGAAGTGCAGTTTTCACCCGCGGAGAAACACAAAGTTTGACCACCGTTACCCTCGGCACCAAACTCGACGATCAGATTATTGACGGAGCTATTTTCGAAGGAACTAACAAACTTTTGCTTCATTACAATTTTCCACCCTTTTCTACCGGCGAAGCAAAAATGATGCGCGGCACCAGCCGTCGCGAAATAGGACATGGCAATCTGGCTCTCCGTGCGCTGAAAAACATGATCCCAAAGGATGATTCAAATCCATATACCATCCGGATTGTCAGTGATATTCTCGAATCAAACGGAAGCTCATCGATGGCAACTGTTTGTGCAGGAACCATGGCCCTGATGGATGCAGGCGTAAAACTACGCAAACCTGTTTCAGGAATTGCGATGGGTTTGATTACCGACTCTGAAAGCAAAAAATACTGTGTTCTCAGCGATATCCTCGGCGACGAAGATCATCTCGGCGACATGGATTTCAAAGTCACCGGAACCCTCGACGGCATCACTGCCTGTCAGATGGACATTAAAGTGGATGGCCTTTCCTACGATATTCTTGCAGAAGCTTTAGCCCAGGCTAAACGCGGTCGTGAGCACATTCTCAAAATCATTACTGAAACCATTGCTGAACCACGCGCAGAATACAAACCAAACGTTCCTCGTTTCGTTAAATTCAGCATCCCACGTGAGTTCATCGGCGCCGTTATCGGACCTGGTGGAAAAATTATTCAGGAAATTCAGCGTCAGACCGGAGCTACAATTCTTATAGAAGAAGTTGGCGATTTTGGCGTTGTTGAAATATTCTCGATTGACAAAGACAGCATGGAAGCCGCGCATAATTGGGTAAAATCAATTGTGGCTGTTCCTGAAGTTGGCGAAGTATATGAAGGTACCGTTAAAGCCATTCAGGCTTACGGCGCATTCGTAGAAATTCTTCCCGGCAAGGAAGCTTTGTTGCACGTATCTGAGATTTCCTGGGAACGAATTCAGGATGTCAACACGGTACTGAAAGTCGGTGAAAAAATTCAGGTTAAACTGATTGGCACCGATGAAAAAACCGGCAAACTCCGTCTTTCGCGTAAAGTGCTGTTACCTAAAGAAGAAAAATAATTTCATCTGTTTTGTGTAACATTCAGTTGGGGGCATCGTATAAATGCTAACCCAACCCTGAGAGAATTATATGAGGCAACTAAAAATCAGCAAGCAGGTCACCAATCGCGAAACTGCTTCATTGGACAAGTATTTACAGGAAATCGGCCGCGAAGAGCTGATCACTGCCAATGAAGAAGTCGTGTTGGCTCAGCGTATCAAGCAGGGAGATATGGCTGCTTTGGAGAAATTGACCAAAGCCAATCTCCGTTTCGTTGTTTCTGTTGCCAAGCAATATCAAAACCAGGGCCTCAGTCTTCCCGACCTTATTAATGAAGGCAATCTTGGTTTGATTAAAGCTGCCCAACGTTTCGACGAAACCCGCGGATTCAAATTCATCTCTTACGCAGTATGGTGGATTCGCCAGTCGATTCTTCAGGCTCTGGCCGAACAGTCGCGTATTGTTCGTCTGCCTCTGAATAAAATTGGCACCATCAACAAAATCAATAAGGCATTCGCTCAGCTGGAACAGGAATTTGAGCGCGAACCCGATGCGCACGAAATTGCGGCTCTGCTCGATATGCCCGACACCGAAGTGAAAGACAGTCTGCGCCACACCGGCCGCCATGTCTCCATGGATGCACCTATTGTGACCGACGAAGATACCAACCTCTATGACTTGTATGCCAACGAGGAAAGTGAACGTCCTGACAAAGGACTGCAATTCGAATCACTCAATATTGAAATTGAACGTGCCATTGCCACTTTGACACCCCGCGAGCGCGACGTTTTGAAATTCTATTTCGGGTTGAATGGCGCTGCCCAGCTTACGCTGGATGAAATCGGAGACAAGTTCGGACTCACCCGCGAGCGCGTACGTCAAATTAAGGAAAAAGCCATTCGCCGCCTGAAACATGGCAGCCGGAGCCGAAACCTTAAAGGCTATCTAGGATAAAAAATACATGTTGTGTATAAACCCTTCAGCTCCCGCATTGTGCCCAACATGCGGGAGTTTTTTTGTTGCAATTAAAAATCGATTTCATGTTTTTTCGTTATGCGTTTTAGACGTAGAATCTATCACGCTGAAAGAGTAAATCGTTACAGATTTTCATTTAGCCGCTCTTATCCCTCATTAGCGACATTGCCATCAAGTGAAACGAGACAAGCTGTTTCACGTGAGCCACACAGCACTACATATTTCGTATTTCACATCTAGTGTTTTTTACTGCTGCTTCGCCCGTCCCGGCAGCAGGGATCTGAGAAACGGGACCAGCTCTTCTCTGAATAAAATGAAGCCAATAACAGCCAGAATGATCAGGTGTAAAGTTGACATCAGATACATATTGACATCGCTGAAAGCTATTTTTGTAACCAGCAGCATAAGAATATAAATGACCGGATACAGAATGAATTTTTTGGGATTTACGGAGAACGAATAAAATCTTCTGACAAAGAAATAAAGCAGCACTACCTGCAGAATTTTAGTCATGAAATTGGCCCAAACAGCGCCCTCGATACCCGACAATTTAATTAAACTGAAAGTAACAACCACCTGAAACAACGCTACAATTGAAAAAGCCAGCGGAAGAATTTTTGTTTTTTTGAAATAATAAACCGGTGTAGTCAGATACAAAAACCAAACGCGCGAAACCATGCCAGCCATAAGAATCGGTAACAAATCGAACGATTGATACAGGTCTTTATTCGAAATAATTAACGGGACAAAAAACACCACGCAAACATACAGCAACGGCATGCTGATCTGATTGATTACTGTGAACCCATTGAAGTATTTATTAATCTCAACATTGCCTTCAGGCTTATCACCATGCTTCTTCCAAATTTGAAAAACTTTCGGATTGATTGCGGCAGACAAGCCAACCTGCAATAATTCAATTATCAGCGTAATTTTGACGGCAAAATCGAAAACAGCAACTTCGCTCTCACTCAGAATTCCGAGAATGAAGTAACGGTCGATGTTGGCAATAACCCACGAAAGCAAATAGAAAATAAACAGCGGCGTGCAATAGATCAATAAATCCTTGAGTATGCTTTTTGAAAATTCAAACCTACTTTCGCGCCCAAAATAAATCAATGCCCAAATGAATGTTGATGAGGCCGAAATGAAACGCCCCCAGATGGGTCCATCAAGGGACATAGGGAACAAATACAATCCGCTTACAGAGAAAGCAATCACCAGCACAAAATGCAGCATATTGCTCCAGAAATAGGGGTTTGGTTTCTGTCGGTAAATCATTAGCGCCGTGTAAGCCTTGAAAATACCAGTAAACAATCCCGTCAAAATTGATAGAAATCCAAATGGGAAGAAGTTTACATCCTTTCCGGGAAAAATAAAAGTAAACAGAAAATCTCCAACGGTCGAAAAAATCAGCGTCATCGCCGCCCCGAATATTAATAAAAACAGCGCAGCAGTCCCAATAAATCTACGACTTTGCGCAGGGGAATCTGAGTTGTGGATGTAGTTAATCCCCAGATAATTGTCGGCTGAATAAATAAACAGGACTCTGACCAGCTCGCTCAAAGCGATATAGATAGCAAGCAAGCCAAAATCTTCGGTAGTCAGCAGATTGGAGTTTCCATAGAAAGGCAATAGCACTACGCTGGATGCCAATGGAAGTGCACCTATGAAAGAATAGATGAACGAAGATTTTATAAACGACTTTGATATGCCCTGGCTCATGTAAAACCGCTGTGTTTTTACGCTTGCTGCAAAATTAAGAATAATAACCTAGACCGGCCTACTAATATTATGTCTGACTCCTATCGCAACAGAGTCACACTGCCTGAGGGCTGAGCAGGAAGGCATATTGCCCCCCAGACAAAAATCAAAACAAACAGCAAACGATTCATAAAAGCAATCTTCCAAATTATTGAACAATTTTTAGACAAAAGTAAGAATGAATAGTTGAACACGTATATTTATAAATTACTACATTAGCAATTAAATCATCAGGCAAATCATGTCATCGTTTACATTACTCAATGCGTCGGCAGGCTCTGGAAAAACCCAGCGGATTACACTGGAAATGCTCAGGCTAATTCTTCCCAATCCGTCCGAAGCATCACGCATTCTTTCAATTACCTTCACCAACAAAGCAGCCGGAGAAATGAAGGATCGCATGATCAGCTCACTGGCCGAAATTGCCCGGGACCCTGAGAAAAGTCGCATGTTGCCGGCATTGCTGCAGGCGTTTCCTCAAAAAACGACGGGTCAATTAAGCCAGATGGCCGACACCGCGCTGAAATACGTGCTCCATCATTATTCAGATATAGCCATCAGCACCATCGACAGCTTTATGCAGCGCATCATTCGCACCTTTGCACGCGAACTCCAATTGCCAGCCAATTACGAAGTGACAGTGGGCGATGATGAATTGAATGAACTGATCATTTCTACAATAATCGACAATGCCAATCTTGATGACAATATCACCCGGGTACTGAAGGAAATTATCCGCATGCAAATGGACGAGGCCAACAGTCCACTGCGCTTAGCTGAAGAATTGCTGCCGCTTGTAAGACATCTCACGCAGGAAGCTTCGGTCCGGACGGTGGACAGTGCCCTCGAAACTGGCTCCAGTAAAATGATTAAGGCCTTTGACACGCTGCTTGCCAAAAACAAAAGTATTGCTGCAAGTATTCGCAAAAATCTGCACGAATTAAATAAAATTCTTGTAAAAGAAAATCTAAATGAAGAAGACTTTATTAAAAAAGGAAATTCGAAATCAATTTACAGTTACATAAATAATTTATCTCTCAGTTTCAAGACAAACAAGCTTTCAGCTTCAATGATGAAAATACTCGAGAGCGGTCAGTTTTTAGTAAGTCCGAGACCAGAAGCCGAGCGTGAAATCCAAAAATTATTATTCGAAATATTTGAATTAATACCTGACTATTACTACGGCCGTATGATGGCCAAACGCTTTCCTGTAGTTGCCTTGCTGAGCGAGATCTGGAAGTTTCGCGAAGAATATAAAATTGAAAAAAATGTATTGCCGGTTTCGGACTTTAACCGGATTATACGCGAAGTACTGAGCAAGGAACCTGTGCCTTTCATATACCTGCGCGCCGGCAGCCGCTATAAAACCATCATGATTGATGAGTTTCAGGATACAAGTCTGATGCAGTGGCTCAATTTGCTGCCACTGATTCATGAATCACTTGCGCGTGGAAACACATCGTGGGTTGTGGGCGATCCGAAGCAAAGCATTTATCGCTGGCGCAATGGAAAAGTGGAAATCATGCTTGGCCTACCCGATATTTTCGAAGGAAGCGAAGATACTTTTGATGCGGAAGGAATTATTAAAAGTTCTTTCAGAAAAGAAGACATGGAATTCAATTACCGCTCCGACAAAAATATTGTCAATTTCAATTCATGCTTCTTCGATTACATCAAAACGCGCTTTATCAGCTCGCTGAGCGATGAAGAGATGAGTGAATCCGTAAACAAAAAACTTAATATCTACGCCGGGGTTTACGATCAAATCGAACAAAAACCAAGCGCTTCTACTTCCGGATATGTTGAATGCCGCATCTACGACGGAAAGCTTAAGGACAATAAAGATCAATGGCTCGAAGATATTGTTGAGACGATCAGAAACTGTCAAAGACTAAATTACAAGCTCAGCGATATTGCAATTTTAAGCCGCCAGAACGATATCGGTGTTGCTATCAGCGCGTATCTGATGGGGCTTAAAGAGTCGATCCCTGTGATATCGCGCGAAACGTTGCAGTTTCGCACATCTCCGCATTGCCGGTTGGCTATGTGTATGTACAGGCTGACTCATTGCCCCACCGATGACCTCAATGCCACTCAAACATGGCTCCTGCTGCGACAATACACCGATACCGACTTTAGTACCTCGCCAGAAATTACTGATTTTCTCATGCAGAAAAAAGGCGTTCGCGGAAAAATGCTGTTGGATTTTCTAGCACAAATGTTTGAATCATTGGATCCGGAATCACTTGTGTTTCTGCCGCCTGTAGATCAGCTTGACATTATTATTCACTCATTGGAAATTTGTGACAAAGGAGGTTTCTTCCTATTGTTTCTTCGCGAATCGATCATGAAAGAACAGGATAAGATTGGCTACAATTCCGAAGTACTTTGGAAATGGTGGATTGCAAAAGGACAAACAACCAGCGTCATCGTTCCTGATGCGGGAGATGCTGTAAATATCATGTCAATTCACAGTTCCAAAGGGCTCCAGTTCCCGGTTGTAATAATGCCCTACTTCAATATTGATGAAACAACAAGCATTAAAAGAAATCTTTTCTGGCATCCGGTAGACGAAGAAAAATGGGGCGTACCCTACTCTGTAGTGAACTATACCAATGAACCTCCGGGTAATGACCTACGCGAACAATATCAGCTTGAACGGGCCAAAAGCACGATGGATACAATAAATCTGATGTATGTCGGAACGACCCGCGCAGAAGAAAAGTTGTTTATATTTTCATTTCTGTCGCCAGAAAAACCACCAAAAGAAAACAGCAAGTCCAAAAAGAAAGAACCGGAAGCGCCGGCCGAAACTCCGCTGCAAACTGACTCTGCAAAGGCCCTGCGTGATTTTATCCGATCTGAAAAAATTCCTTTTTCCGAAAAAGCGCGTGAGCATTATACAAGCTGGACCATGGGAAATTTTTCAGAGGTAAGAGAACGAAAAAATAAAGAGGATAAGAGTTTTAAAGTAGAGAAATTCCGTGTAAATCCAAACAAACCACTGGACTCGTTGCGCAAAAGCAAAACCGGCTTCGACAGTGCTGAACTGCGCGAATCGGCTATGAAGGGAAAAATTATTCATGAATTGCTTTCCGGAATTTCTGAAGAATCAGACATTATTCCAGTGATTGAAAGCTATACCGGTAATGGCTGGATAGAAAACGAACAGAAAGAAAAATACATTCAGCTTGTCAGTACAATTGTACGGCAATTCCCATTTGCGTTTCCAGGCGCCAACTACGTTATGAGCGAAAGAGAAATTGCTGACAAAGATGGTTTGGTTTGGCGTCCCGATCGCATGATATGCGGCAGCAATAATAAATGGAGCGTAATCGATTTTAAAACCGGCCGCGAAAAAAAAGAACACAAAGAACAGGTGATGCACTATTCGCAACTGCTAACGGAGGCAGGCATGAGCGTTGAATCATCGCATATTATCTACATCGATACTGAGAAATTTGAAGCGAGGGCTGTTGAAATATAATTTTTTCACCCCAAACTACTCCACCCCAAACTACTCCACCCCTAACTTTTTCACCCCTAACTTCATCAAAGTTTTAAACTTTGATGAAGTTTATCAGGGTGAAAAAGTTTGGTGGAGTAGTTTTTACGACATCGTAATATTATAAACAGCTCCGTTGATCGTTACAGTTGCTGCGGCATCACAAGCGCCATCGCCGTAGTTTACGAGCATGGTGAATGTTCCGCTTGTCAGCGTCAGCGATCCGGCTGTAATCCAGCGGCAGCCGACTTGTACGCGTAAAGCGGTATTGATAACGACATCAAATTCTTCGTCCTGAATATTTACTCCGGAAGCTGTTCCGGTGATCATGTATACATCGTCCCATGGATTTAAAACAGTGGCTTCACCTTCAATCCATTCGTGCTGCCTTGTTGATGTCCATTCAATGGTGCCTGTGGTGTTTGAAACTGTTCCATCTACAAACAGAGCGTAGACAAGATTTCCGGCAAGGTTATGTCCCATGTTTGTTATGGTTTTTGTTCCCTGCACCAGATTATCATTTACATAATAGTTTTGTGGCGTCACGGTAATTACGGTTGCACTATCGCGATACCAGCCAGTTGTGGTCATCGTAACAATTCCGCGCCTATAGCGGCCATCCGTTCCCAGACAATTGGTTGTGCCGAAATCTACGGTCACTGTTTTCGGGAAAGTAGTGAGGTCAAAAGGTGTAATCGTCAATGTGGCACAGGATGCCATTGATTCCATGCAATTCTTAGAGCCTCCCGCAGAATCCTGCGCAGCAATCATTCCGTCAGTAGCCTGCTTGAACACATCGCTAAACATGTTTTCGGCTGTGGCATTATCGATGGCAGACTGGTAATTATTTTTGTCCTGATCATCATCCTCATCTTTATTACATGATGATAAAAAAGACACTGAGCAAAGAGCAAGTGCTAGCAAAAAAAGGAAGCTTCTTTTCATAATTGAATTTTTGTTTTAGACCTGACAAAGCAGGGCAAAGTTTAATGACGAAGCTGTGCGAAGTTTATAAAGTTGTGCGAAGTTTATAAACTTCGCACAACTTTAAATCCGCACAAAAACTAAATACTGATATTCAATTCCGCTTTTCGAATCAACCATAATATCCGATTCATCGACGAGTTCCCACTCTTTTTCATTGAGCTCGGGGAAAAAAGTATCGGCTTCATATTCTCCGTCAACGCAGGTGAGATAAAGCTTTGAGGTGTGTGGCAACAGCTGTTCATACATGCTTGCTCCACCCATCACGAAATTTTCAGTATCGCCTTTGCATAAATCAAATACTTCATCCATTGATCTAACTTCCTCTGCACCCGTCTCTCCGAGCGGATCTGGTGAAAGCACTACGTTGCGACGATTGGGCAAAGGCCGCTTGGGAAGCGAAAACCAGGTGTTGCGGCCCATGATAACGGTATGATCGGTTGTGATTTCCTTGAATCTTTTCAAATCGTCTGACAAATGCCAGGGAAGTGTATTACGAATGCCAATGCCGTTTTTGGAATCAACAGCGACAATCATGCTGAGGTTTGGAATAACTTGTGCCATAAGGTTTATTTAAACTGCTACTACCGCCTTGATGTGTGGATGCGGGTCGTAGCCGGTAATGGAAAAATCTTCGAATTTAAAATCAAAAATATTTTTTACTTCCGGATTGATTTCGAGTTTCGGAAGCGGCCTGCAATCGCGGCTTAACTGCAATTGTGCCTGTTCGATATGATTCAGATACAAATGCGCATCGCCGAATGTGTGAACAAAATCGCCAGCCTGCAAATCAGTGGCCTGCGCAACCATATGCAGCAAAAATGCATACGAAGCAATATTAAAAGGGACGCCCAGAAAAATATCGGCGCTGCGCTGATACAGCTGGCACGACAACTTTCCATTGGCTACATAAAACTGAAAAAGTAAATGACAGGGCGGCAATTTCATTTTCGGAACATCGGCCACATTCCATGCGCTGACAATAAGTCTGCGCGAATCGGGCGTCTTCTTTATCTGTTCAATCAATTCCGAAATCTGATCGATGGTTTGCCCTTCGCTTCCTTTCCAACTGCGCCATTGCGAGCCATAGACCGGCCCAAGATTTCCGCTTTCATCGGCCCATTCATCCCAGATGGAAACTCCGTTTTCTTTCAAATACTTTGTATTGGTATCGCCTTTTAGAAACCAAAGCAGTTCGTGCAAAATACTTTTTGTATGCAGTTTTTTTGTGGTCAGTAGCGGAAAACCTTCCTGAAGATTGAACCGCATCTGATATCCAAACACGCTCACAGTGCCAGTTCCAGTGCGATCGGTTTTCTTCACGCCGTTTTCGAGCACATGCCGCATTAAATCGTGGTATTGTTTCATTACTCCGTCTTTTCAGTTTGATGTTCCGGGTGCCCAAATTTAACCAAAAAACTTTGAGGGTAGGCTGCGCTTAACGAGTTTTTCAGTTTTGATGCTTCTTCAATCGAAGCACATTTTCCACAAAGCACACGGAACCAGATTTTTCCATACACTTCGGCCTGCATGATACGGGCTTCTGGAAATTTTCCATCTACTTTTTTCAACAGTATATCTGCATTTTGCTGCATGCCAAAACTTCCAAGCTGAACTGAGTAGAAGGTTGATGAATCCGGGCTTGTGGCCACGTATTTCACAGCTTCACGCGGAATATATTTCGCAGGTTTATCAATTGTTTTTGTTTCGGTTTTTAAATCATTTTTAGTTTCTTTGACTCCTTTCACAACAGGGATTTCTTTCTGCTTTACCTTTGTTGATGCAAGCAATGGCCTATTGATTGATGCCACACCGATAATTTCGCAATCAACGGTGACAAGTCCCTGCGCAATAAAACCAAGTGTGTCGGCAGCGGCTTTGCTCAGATCGATCATGCGGCCGGCAATGAAAGGCCCACGGTCATTGATTTTCACAATACATGATTTTCCATTGCTTCTGTTGGTTACTTTCACCAGCGTTCCGAATGCGAGCTGTTTGTGTGCAGCCGTCATCGAATCCATTGAAAAAATTTCTCCACTGGCGGTGGCACGACCATGAAAAGGAATACCATAATAAGAAGCCACACCGGAAAATTTTGAACCGACCTGCGCGTTGCATATTGTTGAAAAAACAACGAACATTAAAAAAAACAACACAACCGGAATGGTCGTTGTCATTCCCTGTCGTGTTGTTTTAGTATTCATAAGTATATCTCCGGTACTAAATTAATGAGATACATTCTGCAGATTCGGATCATCCGGATTGTGCTTGTGCCTGAAGAAAATCGCAAACAAAACAGCAACAACGAGTGCATAGGCAGCAAAGAGAAGCCAAATGTTTCTCCAGTCGCGCACCCCATTTGCATCGGTATAGTATTGCTGAATGACATATCCGCTTATAGTACTTCCCATGATAGCGCCAAATCCATTAGTCATCATCATAAACAATCCTTGAGCGCTTGAACGAATCGAAGGTTTGGTGGTGGTTTCAACAAACAGGGATCCTGAAATATTGAAGAAATCGAAAGCCATTCCGTAAATAATGCAGCTCAGAATGATCATCCATAGACCATCGAGCGGATTACCCAATCCGAATAAAGCAAAACGAAGCACCCATGCAATCATACTTATGAGCATCACTTTCTTGATTCCGAATCTTTTCATAAAGAACGGAATGGCAAGAATGAACAGGGTTTCGGACATCTGAGAGATGGACATGATAATTGTTGAATATCGCACGACAAATGAATCTGCATATTCAGGAATTTTCTCAAACTCGCCCAGGAACAAATCACCGTAAGCATTTGTCAACTGCAGAGCAGCGCCAAGGAACATTGAAAAAATAAAGAACAGCGCCATTTTGGTTGATTTGAACAATTCAAATGCATCGAGTCCAAGCATCTGAATGAATGTTCTGTTTTCCACCTTTTTCCCCAATGGCGGGCATTTCGGCAATGTGAACGAATATAATCCAAGTAAAACAGAAATGGCTCCGGCAATATAAAACTGATTTTCCGAAGCCTTGTTTCCGGTCAGATTGACAACCCACATAGCAGCAATGAAGCCAATGGTGCCAAAAACACGAATGGGGGGAAAGGCTTTTACAACATCGAGTCCGCTGTTTTTAAGCGCGGTATATGAAACCGAATTAGTTAAAGCAATGGTTGGCATATAAAAAATCATTGCCACCAGAATACCCCAGAAAAACCCAGCCGGAGTCTGGATTTGCGGCAGATAGAATAACGCAGCTCCACTCAAAAGATGAAGAATTCCATAGAGTTTTTCAGCATTCATCCAGCGGTCGGCCACAATCCCCATGAGTGCAGGCATAAACAGGGAGGCGATTCCCATGGTTGAAAAAATAATTCCGAATTCAGCTCCAGACCATTGTTTGTTTCCAAACCAAAAGTTGCCGATGGTAATCAGCCAGGATCCCCAGATATAAAACTGGAGAAAATTCATGACTGTAAGTCTTAGTTTCAGTCCCATAACAGAAATATTTTGTGATTATTTTCTACGGTTAATTTCATCGCGAATCTGCGATGCCAGCTCATAGTCTTCATTCTCGATGGCTTCGGTCAGCATGGCTTCAAGTTCATCGAGTGTCAGCGAAGCGAGGCCAGAAGCGGAATTCACAGGAGTTTCCTTTTCGTCTGATTCTTCTTCGATGGTCTCAGGTTCTTGCTCATCGAAGATAACACCCACTTCGTTCAAAATATCTTCACTGGTGTAAATCGGACAATTGAAGCGGATTGCAAGTGCTACAGCATCGCTTGTGCGGGAATCGAGCGTATGGATCTGATTCTCCTTTTCGAAAACAAGCATGCTGTGAAAAACACCTTCTTCAAACCGATGAATAAAAACCTCGTTGAGCTTTATGTTGAATGAAAGCGCCAGGCTACGAAAAAGGTCATGTGTGAGCGGCCGGGTCGGTTTCATCTTCTCCATTTCAATAGCAATGCTTTGCGCTTCGAACTGACCGATAATGATCGGTAGCTTGCGCTGACCGCCCGATTCGGACAGAATAAGTGTGTAAGCACCACTCTGCGAATAGCTGTAACTAATGCCGCTTATTTCGAGTTCAACTTTTTCCATACCGAAAATCCGGATAAAAGTAAGAAATCTTATTTAATATGTACGCATCTTTTTAATGGGATTTTCAACCGGGGGATGTTGGTTTTGAGGATTTGTTGCCCCGTCACGGATTACAAATCCGCGCCAGTGATGGGCACAGGGCTCAACGACATGTGAGCAATTAAGTTCAACGCTTGCGATAGCTATCGCAACAGGTCGCTTCACGACGCAGAGAGGTTGAACTTCCAGGCTCCTTCTCAATGCACCGACTCTGCACATCAGCACTTTCAGCTGAAAGCTGCTTAATCTCGATCTTAACCTTAGCCTAGTAACGATTCCCGCTTTCATCAGGATAAATTCCACGCGTAACGACTGTAAAGATAAAAACACCCTGTACGAGCATCGCAAAATACTAATGTCAATCAATTTTTTATGAGCTCAAAAGCATCGGATACACGAAATAAAAAAAATAAATCGCAGAGAATGTTATTTAATTGTCCAATTTTCCCACCAACAATATTTATTATCATTATAACCAATCACATCCATGTCACCATCACCATCAAGATCAACAAAGGTCAAAGGAGTATTAAAAAAATTATCATTACCAACAGTACTGACTACTGGCTTGGAAAATGAAGGGGTAGATTTATCACCTGTATTGTACTGAAATACGTATCCACGATCATTTTTGCCTTCTGAATTTGTATAAAGCCCCCGATAGCATACATCAAAATCGCCATCGTTATCAATGTCAGCGAAAGTAAAATACTGAGTTTGTGCATCAACACCACTATAAATTAAGTCTGCCAGACCAAAAACGGCAAATTCAGCACGGGCAAATTCCGGTTCCTGAGGCGTTCCAATGTTTTCCTGAAAAGCGATTCTGTTACCCTTATATTTTTCCCCATCGTAAACTTTCACTGGACCAAACATATCCAAATCACCATCACCATCAATATCAACAAAAAAAGCAGAAATCAAATTGTCATCTATACCACACTCAAACGGTTTAAAAGCTTCGAATTTTGGCACAGAAGTACTTCCGGAATTTATGGAAATCTGACACTGTTTTTTATCAATCCCAATAAAATTAAATACAATAATATCAAAATCATCATCACCGTCAATGTCTGCAAAAGTTGGGTTTATGCATTTTCCCAATTCATAGGGATCGATAACCGATTTATCAAATAAAGGTTGACTTGCTGTCCCACTGTTAAGCTGTAAAGACAATTTTCCAACCGTGGCAAACACTTCACCCTCCCCAAATTTATCCAGATCACCATCCCCATCAATATCAACAAACGAAATTTGAGACCCGAAATAAATCCGATATTTCAAACCTTCCGGAAGTTTCTTCGTTTCCGGATTAAAACTCTGTGCTGCTGCAATCTGGGTAAAACAAACTGTTGCAAGCAAAATGGCCGACTTTGTCAGGAATAACAACTTCATTTATGAAAATTTAGTATTTCCGGCAAAGTTAACAAATGTTCTGATAAATTTTTTATTGAGTGAAGTCTGGTTGATAAATTTTGATTCATTTGTCCGTTTTCAATGGGACTATTTGGGCTTGGAGATAATCGCACAAAGACCCGCCTTCACTGTGATAAACTCCAAACACGGTGCTATTTCTGCCATCCGGTTCAACGCACTCAGGTCGCTATGCGACGCTGAGAGGTTGAACTTCTAAACATCCTTGCAATTAATTTCTTACTTCCTGGTTCATTATTCCGTGTTCATTATTCAAAATAAGTTGTACCTTTGCACTCCTATCGGGATGTAGCGCAGTTGGTAGCGTGCTTCGTTCGGGACGAAGAGGCCGCTGGTTCGAGTCCAGTCATCCCGACTTTCTCGCCACTTTAGCTCAGTTGGTAGAGCAGCTCATTCGTAATGAGCAGGTCGTGGGTTCGAGTCCCATTAGTGGCTCAATGAAGTTGCACATGCAGCTTTTTTTATTTTATGCAAATCGACTACAACGATATCGGCCACATGGAATATCAGGCCGCATGGGATTTTCAGCAAGCCCGCATGGACGAACTGATTGACATGCGAAAAAATCCGGATTATTCATCAAACCCTTTTGCCGGCTGGTTTCTGGCCGTTGAGCATCCGCATGTGTACACCCTTGGCAAAAGCGGCGACGAACAAAATCTGCTACTCAACTACATTCAGCTTCAGGCGAACCATGCGCAGTTCATTCACACCAATCGTGGCGGCGACATTACCTATCACGGACCCGGCCAGATGGTTGGCTACCCAATAATCGATCTCGACAAGCTGAATCTTTCAGTCAGACGCTATATTTATTTAATGGAAGAAGCCATTATTCTCGCGCTGGCTGAATATGGCATCCGGACTGAACGTCTCGAAGGCGCTACCGGCGTGTGGATCGATTCGCTTACTCCAGGCAAAGCGCGTAAAATCTGCGCCATCGGAGTGCGCGTTTCACGCTTTGTGACCATGCACGGATTTGCGCTGAATATCAATTCAGACCTGTCGTATTTCAAGCACATCAATCCATGCGGATTCACCGACAAAGATGTGACCTCGATGGAAAAAGAACTCGGCGCCCCGCAGGATATGGAAAAAGTGAAGCGGCTGGTGTATGAGAAGTTTGTGGAGCTGATTCAGGACTGACGTTCGGCTGAGAGCCATCGAAAGCAGCTTTTCCAAAAGATATGAGAATTATTAAATGACGCAAATTGTATCACGCAAATTGTGTTATACATTTTGTTTCATACAAATTGTTTCAAACAAATTGTATGAAAAATAAAATCCATAATTATTTGTTTTTGCAATACATACTTTTATGTATTAGTAATACAAGCTTTTTATCAAACAAAAAAGTATTGCGTTTATTTCCCGTCGTCCACGTCTTCGTAATCGACATATTCCGCATTACTGTAAGTGCGATTGGACTTGGATTTCTGTTTTCTCGGGATGTGAACATCCGTTCCTTCTTTTCGTGTTGTTTCTTGCCCCGAGTCAGGATTCATGCGCTCCTGCATGCGTCTGATGTATCGGTGCAGCAACCATGGCATGACCCAGCGCACCATAACCTGGGAAAAAAGATACAATCCTAATATGACGAGAAGAATCGTTGTAAGCATGGTGCAAAGATACAAAATTAGCAATGAGTGATGAACGGAAAGCGGTGAGTTACGGGCTGTGACCGGTGAATGGCGTATTTAGAGTAGTCAGTGAGATCGAGGTCGAGATTGAGGTCAAGGCAGAGGTTAAGGTCAAGGTTAAGGTCAAGGTTAAGGTCAAGGTTGAGGTTAAGGTCGAGGTTAAGGTCGAGGCGCTGAAGGCATGAAAAAAGCTGCGAAGCACAAATAGCGCGGACTTGTCACGTTTTACGTGAAGGCGCGACAGATATCAGCCCGGGCGGAGTCCTGGGAGCAAAAAAAAAGCGAAGCACCTATTCAGTTGGTTCAGCAACGCGTCAAAAAACGCAGCCCAAAGTCATTCAATCTCTTTCAGACAATAAAACATTCCGTTTTCGGTAAGCTTAAAATCGGCTGCATCAAGGAGTATGAGGCGCTCAATGGCTGATGCAGCAAATCCACGCTTCAATCCCAGATCGCGGACAACCTGATCCAGCGAAACGACTCCTTTGATTTCCATCAACTCCAGGACGGCTTTGTGATATTCATCAACCCTCAAATGGGTGCCCTCACCATGATGCCGCCTGTTCCAGACCCGTTCATAAATACTACCGGCAACATAGTTTGCGTCGCGGAATCTCAGGTAAGCTACCAGCTTTTCATTTTCATCGGGTGCCAGCGTGAGTACATCAGGCAGCGCCGGAATTTCGATCTCCAGAATTTCCTTGTTTTGAATTTTATAAAGAATGCTGCTAAAAGAGACTTCAGGTGAGCAGAACATATTCGCGGCCGCTTCGGCCATATAAATCTCTTCGTCGCTTCGGATGCCGGCCAGCTTGCCATTGTCTTTTACTCCAATCAGCAATGACCCGCCATTGGTATTGGCAAATGCCGAGATGCTTCGGGCGATCTTGCGACTGTCGTTCACAGCGAACTTAAAGTCAAGAATCTGGTTTTCGCCACCAGCAATACGTTTCAGCAACTGGAATTCAATTTCGTCCATCATTTCAGTGTCGATTGCACAAAATTAGCTGTTCTGTACATAATTACAATTATTTTTGTACCTTTATCCGTCCAAAAATAAAACTATGTACAAAATAGATACAACAACGATCAATGATCTGTCACAAAAAGCGAAAGCTTCGGACCGCAGACGCATGAATCTGAATATTCACAAAACCGAAGATGATGTAATGCAGCGTTTCCTTAATGCCATGGAACCGGGCACCTACATTCGTCCTCACAAGCATGAAATGCCTCACAAACGCGAGCTTTTTGCCGTAGTCCGTGGAGAGTTTCTTGTCATGGAATTCGACGATGCAGGCAATGTGACAGATTCGTTTGTCCTCAGCCACAATACCGGTAACTTTGCCGTGGAGATTGACCCGGCTGTTTACCACACGGTTATTGCCCTAAAAGTTAGCTCTGTTGCCCTGGAAGTAAAGGATGGGCCTTATGATCCAAAAGACGACAAAATTTTCGCAGAATGGGCTCCCGAAGAAGGCGATAATGCCAATGCCAAGGTATTTCTGGAAAAAACGCTCAACAAACTCGGCATTGTTTTTCCAAATATTTTTTAATTCAATTTTCTCCTGAAATCAGCAAGGGATCCTGACGACAGCTTCCCTGAAAAATAATTTATTCATTTATGAACGAATTGTATCCGCTCAAATTTACTCCTCAGTTTTTCACAAAACCATGGGGTGGCAATAATCTTTCAAAAATTGATTTTCTCAAAGATGCACCTGCCGAAAAATGCGGCGAGGCCTGGCTTTTGTCTGGTGTCGAAGGCAAACAGAGTATTGTTTCCAACGGATTTCTGGAAGGAAATGAGTTGAATGAGTTGGTGGAAGTTTATATGGAAGACCTTGTCGGGGAGACGATTTTCAATGAATACGGCGAAGTCTTTCCAATACTGATAAAGTTTCTTGACACCACCGAATGGCTCTCCGTACAAGTGCACCCCGACAATGAGCTGGCCATGAAACTGCATCAGGTACCATTTGGAAAAACAGAAATGTGGTATATTCTCAATGCCAGTGAAGATGCGGGTTTGATTAATGGATTCAAAACAAAATCAGATAAAAATCAAATCAGAAAAGCCATTGAAAACGGCACGCTATCACAGATGGTAAACATGGTGAAACCCGCACCCAAAGACGTTTATTTTACTCCAGCCGGGAAAATTCATGCGGTCGGGCCGGGACTCACGCTCGCTGAAATCCAGCAGACAAGCGACTTTACATACAGGCTGTATGACTGGGACCGTATTGACAAAGACGGTAATCCACGCGAATTGCATATTGAAAAAGGACTTGACGCATTGGATTATGACGATGTTTCTACCGGAAAAACTGAACCTGTTCGCCTGGGAAATACCATTGACACACTTGTGAATTGCGCACAGTTTACAACCAACCGGATTACGCTGAAGCCCGCACAGAAAGTGCGTCGCGAATATATCACACTCGACTCTTTTGTCATCCTTCTCGTTGTCAGCGGCGATGCCGTTTATGAATGGGACGACAAAGAAGAGCCCCTTCGCACAGGAGAATGCATTCTTGTTCCCGCAGCAATGGATGAATTACTGATTTCGACAAAAATCGGCGCAGAGATTCTGGAAGTGTTTATTCAGAATTGATTTTAACGCCATAACTATTATTCGCCAAAACAAGCATTGATAATGCATTAATTGTATTTTTGCATTCTTCAATTTAAACCTGCGTGCGGAAATTTTTCAAAACCATACAAACAACCATTGCAAATGTTCAGTCTGAACGTGAGACAGGAAGCAAAGCCAGTCTGCGCCCATTTGTTGTTTTGGTTGTTGCATGCTGCTCGCTCATCGTAATTGAATACATCGGAAAAAGTCCGGGGCATTATTTATTGCAGCAGATATCGCGAGGGATTGGATTGGACAGCTTTGCTGCGTTTCTTGAAAAAAACCTTGAACACTCTGAAAACTACCGCTTGTACAATCTGGCATACTGGGCTGCCATCATTTTTGTTTGCTATTTTATTGTGCCAGCACTTGTCATTAAGTTTGGCTTCCGCGAGCGGCTCCGCGACTATGGTTTGCAATGGGGAACCTTTCTGAAAGATTCATGGATCTATCTGGTCATGCTTGGCATCATGCTTCCACTTGTTTATTTTGCCAGCAGAAATCCCAGCTTTCAGGCCCGCTATCCCTTTTATACACCCCAACCCGAAGAATCATTGTGGCCAAATTTCTGGATCTGGCAAATGATTTATTTCTGTCAGTTTTTTGCGCTTGAGTTTTTCTTCCGCGGATTTTTAGTTCATGGTTTGAAAAAATATGTCGGTGTTTATTCAATAATAATAATGACGGTCCCCTACTGCATGATTCACTTTGGAAAACCTATGGGAGAAACATTTGCAGCCATTTTTGCAGGACTTGCGCTCGGCATGATGAGCTTAAAAAGCCGCAGTATCGCGCTCGGTGTTTTTCTTCACTACAGCGTAGCCATCACCATGGACATGGCGGCTTTGTGGCAGGAAGGATTTTTTCAGTAGTGAGAGGTGCCCTTCGACTCCGCTCAGGGTGACAGGTCGGTTGGAGTTAGGACAAGGTCAAGATTGAGGTCAAGATTGAGGTTAAGGTTGAGTTGCCAAAGGCGTCAAAAGAAGATGCAAAGCTCGTTAAGATGCGCCTCCGCCTCAGGTAATATTTCGAAGAAAATCAATAAATCAGAATCGTATTGTATTTAACGCAATCCTGCGCTGAGAGCCGGAATTCATATACACCCGGTGACAGAGTTGGAAGAACAATAATGCCGGATTCAATATCCTTGGTTTGAAAAACAATTCGTCCTTGCATATCTGTGATGCTGATTGTGCCTTTGAATCCAGATTCAAAGCTGATATAATCTCTGGCCGGATTTGGAAAAACTTTTAGTTCGCCGGCAGATAATTCATCTTCTCCAAGTACCGCTGTGATTTTTAGAATCCAGCCATCAGCGCTGCCATGATTTATAGTGACATCATAGTTGGAGGAGTATGTAAAACCTGTAACGACATACACGTTTGCGCTTTCTTCATATACATTGAAACTTTCGTCCTGATCTGTTCCGCCGCAGCATCGCTGCCACATAAAAGATCCGTCGGAGAAAACTTTTGCAACCCAGACATCGGGAGCAAAAAATCCGGTGTGAAAGCCGCTCACCTGTTCATCTGAGCTATTGGTCAAACCACACATCACATATCCGCCGTCCGCTGTTTTCGTGAGTCCGTTGGCCTGATCATCGCCACTGCCACCATAGCATTTTGCCCATTCCATCACACCCGTTGAAGTCAGCTTCAGAAGCCAGAAATCATCCATGCCTGAAGAACCGTAATGCCCGGTAACATCGCCATTGTTGTGTGTCGATGTGTATCCGAGAACGGTGTAACTACCATCGCTGAGCTGAACAACGGCATTTCCTTCTTCGGTTTCACTGCCACCAAAACACTTTGCCCACTCGATCGTAAGTGTTGAAGTTAGCTTGGCAACAAGCATATCCGATCCTGCATGGTATCCGGTAACATCACCATCAGATGAAAATGAGCGACCAACAACCACACAGCCATTGTCGTTTGTTGCAACTAAATTTATTCCTTCTTCAGTATCAGATCCACCAACACATTTTTGTGAAAGCAGATTCAATGCAGTGTCCAGCTTGATTACCCACACATCTGTTTCGTATGAACCATGGTTTCCTACAACATCGCCATCGTACGAATACGTGATTCCAGCGACAAGAATGTGACCATCCGGAGTAATGTCGATGGCTGCTGCATCATCGTCGTAGGTACCGCCAAAACACTTCTTATTCATGATAAGTCCGGACGAATTCAGGTGAAGAATCCAAAAATCGGAACTGTATTCATCGTGATTGCCGCTTACATCACCATCATTCGAATCGGACCAGCCGGCCACGAAAAAAGTTCCGTCAGCCGCCTGCACCACATCAGCGCCTTCATCATCGAGTGTGCCGCCGTAAGAATAAGACCAGACAAGAGTTCCTGCAGCATTGGCGCGAGCCACCCACAAGTCAGTCATGCCGCCATTATCGGGCAGGTCACCATCACCAGAGTCGGAATGTCCGACAAAAACAAAACCACCATCACTCAACGGAATGGAATTTATTGCGTATTCATGATCGCTTCCACCGTATGTTTTTTGCCATGATAAAGATGGCTGTGCGTTGATAATGAGACCAACAAGACAAAACAATAAGAAGACAATAACTGTTTTCATAGAATTGAAATTTGTTGTGGAATGAATCAAAAACTGAATTACAAATTGAAATCAACGGTTTCCATAATGAATTCCATTTTTTCTGAATCATCAGCCTGACCATCGATCCAGTTTATTTTAATTCCTCTTTTTTCCATGCGCCGGAACCAGGTGCTCTGACGTTTTGCAAACTGATGAATGGCGGTTTCGAGTTGCATAAACATTTCCTGATACGACATCTGTTTTTTCAGATAACGGCTCACAAAGCGGTATTCAAGACCAAGTGCATCAAGCCATTTTGGTGACACACCGGCATCAAGTAATGCTTTTACTTCTTCGACCATGCCATTTTCAAGACGAAAAATCAGTCGATCTGTTATTCGTTTGCGAATGATTTCGCGCGGTAAATCAATTCCAAATACATGCAGCTTTTCAATTTTCAAAGACTCGCGAATTTCTTTCTTCTCTTCCGAAAACAGCATCACTTCAAGCTTTCGCACCAGGCGATGCCGATTCCCTTTGTCTTCTTTCGACAGTTCTCCTCCCAAAACTTCGATCTGCCGCGCAAGGACGCTGTTCTCCATATGCTCAGCTTCGCGGCGAAAATCTTCCTGACGGGTGGCTGTGCTAAAATGATAATCGAGCAATAACGACTCAATGTACAAACCTGTTCCTCCGCAAACCAATGGTAGTTTACCGCGACTTTCAATTTCAGAGATTACTCCAGTTGCATCTGCTTTAAACTGAAATGTATTGTATGATTCTCCGGGATTCAGAAAGTCGATCAGGTGATAAGGGATTGCAGTACCACCCTCGCTGTATTCCGATAAGTCTTTGCCGGTTCCGATGTCAAGTCCGCGATAAATCTGGCGACTATCAGCGCTTACAATTTCCGCATTCATAGTTCTTGCAGCCTTCACTGCAAGCGCAGTTTTGCCGGTTGCGGTAGGACCGAGAATTACCATCAGCTCATGAATTTCCATATGGGGTGTTTTAAGTCGTTTTGCAATGCAAAGTAGTCATTATATTTTTTCTTCAACATTTTTTCTTCAGTTTCCATCAGAAGCGTGCGTAGGGATTTTAATTCATCAACGCTCAGATCATGCAATTCGTTATGATGCATACGGCCGGAATTGTTATCCTGAGCCCCGCCATTTGTCACATTGAGCGGAGTCGAAATGTGAACAGTATCAGAAGGTCCGTCGAAGGATAGAAAATCCAATGATAGCTGAAGTATATTCATCAACTCCGAAATACTCTCCACATCGCTCACTCCGGAAGGCTGATGCGAGCGCACATATTTGTAAATGGCAAAGGCGTCGGCCTTCATGAAACACGCATGAATAAAGCGAATCAGTTGCGGATGATTCTTTAAAAGTTTTTCATGTTCCAGATCGGGAAAGACTTTCAGAGCACGTTCAACAGCTGCAGGATTTTCCGTAATAAATATTTCGCCAAATGCGCGACAGGCATCATCGATTTCGTTGAATAATGAAGGATGATAAACAGGATAGCGTTCTATTTGTCCGGGCGCTCCCAGAGCCACCGTAGGACCTGTTCCAAAAATCACCCTATGCGACTTTCGGGCAGAAGGATATACCTTGGTGTTGCAAAACGGAATAATAATGCCGACTTTACGAAGTTTCATCATGAAATAAAAATCTTCGCCTGAAGAAGTCGCAGTAAGTCCGCGTATTTTGCGATACGCTGAAACGCGCGCGGCCATTGCGCTACCGATGGGAGTGTAGGCAAATGGATGATCAATACGAAGTAAATTTATTGCATAGCTACGCAGATAAATCTCGTATCGAAGCATTGATTTTTCATGATCATCATCGCCCTGAAGCCTGTGAAAATAAGGCAATGCCATCGCCGAAGCTTTCTCGAAAATTGTAAATTGCTTTGCTATTTCCGCCAGGTAATTGGCTTCGACGCGTGTATCGGCATCGAGCGAAACAATCACATCTTCATCATCTGCCATTTCAGCCACGGCATCCATCAGTGTTTTACGGGCCCAGCCAACTCCGCCCTGCCGCTCTTCCCATCCGTTTCCGGGAGTGCATTTATCCTGCAGAATCAAGGAAATATTGTGCATTTCACAAAACGACTTCACATAATCCAGCGTAGCCACATTGTTTTTACAAATATCACGTTTCGATTCATCATTCCACCACACATCGGGCTGATTGACGCAAACCATCAAGGTGAAATGAGAAAGTTCCTGTTTTGCAAGATCAGCAAGGACTCCAGGAATAAACTCCAGTTCATTGATAGCAGGGATGGTAACAAAAAGATGCATGAACTTCAATCGTTATTTATGCTGCAATGCAGCGGAAGGATTGATGCGACGGATGATTAGCGCAGGCAGCGAGACAGCCAGCAATGAAATGGCAAATACTCCAATATTTACACCCAGGATATAATCGAACTGCATCAGAACAGGAATATGATCAAGATAATACATTTCCTGATTAAGCGGGAAAACATGAGTGAAATGCTGCAGTGTAATTAAACCAAGGCCAAATGCATTTCCGATAAGGATTCCACGCAACAGAAGCCGCACTGAAATTTTCATAAACACATCGCGAATCAATCTGTTTCCAGCTCCCAAAGCCTTAAAGAGACCAATAAACGGAATTCGTTCCAGGATGAGAATCAGGATTATGGAAATGATATTTATGATTGCAACAATGGTCATCAGAATAAGAATAATGAGAACGTTGGAGTCGAGCAATGCAAGCCAGTCGAAGAACTGTGCCTGTCGCGAAATAATATCCGAAGCATCGAGGTCGTAATAAATTGTATTATTCACGTCGGTCATCACCTGCGGAAGGTCATCGAAATTATCGAGAAGGATTTCATATCCGCTCACCAGCGAATCGCCCCAGCCATTGAGTTTCTGCAGATGACGCATATCACAGACCGAGTAAATTTTATCGAACTCGGCCATGCCGGTATTGAAAATCCCGCACACATTAAATTTTCTACCACGCGGCTGAACTTCATTCTGCAAAATAAAATAAACGCGCAGCGGGCTACCAGTATGCAAATCGAGCATTGATGCGACTTTCTGCGATATGAGCACATCATTCGAAAGCGAGTCGGAAAAGTCGGGCAGCCGACCCTCAACTATGTTTTTCTGAAGAAAAGTAAAGTCAAAATCCGCATTCACTCCTTTCATCACCACGCCATGCAGGTTGCTGTCAGTCTTTATGAGACCGCCTTTTTCAACAAAGGGAAAAACAGTTTTGACTCCATCCAATGAATTCAAGACATCAATATCTTCGCGTCCGGTTGAGACCGGCGACTGTTCCAAAGACTCATTGGTATCAAAAGGCCGTATTTGAATATGAGCGCCAAAGCCGATTATTTTTTCGCGCACCTCGTGCTGAAACCCGCGAACGATCGCAAAAGCAATAAGCATGACGGCAATACTTAGCGCAATACTAAAAACAGATACGCGGATTACGGGTCCGGTAACACTTTTCGATCTTCCAGCCGTCAGACGACGTGCAATAAAACCTGAATAATTCAAGCAGTTCTGTTTCTGCAAATGTACTAAAAACCCTGCAACGAAATTTGCCCGGAAGAAGTTTTTCTTATGATCAGTTCAGTGATTTCACGTTTTTGCCTGACATTTTTTCAATCAGCTCTGCATCCTCCACCTCACAAATATTCACTTCAGTGTAATCCGACGAATCGAGCGTAATTACAGCATTTTTATATAGTCCCTTCACTTTTTCGACTGCATCTGTCGATGTACCGGCCTCAATTTCAACTATTCTTGAAAGTGACTCGGTAATTTTTATTTTAAAAACCTTCATAGTGCTCCAATAACGATTGATTAAATGATACAATTTAATTAATTGTAACACCACAAAAATATAATATATTTCATTGCTCCTACATATTGTTGAAAATTTTTCAACGATTCATTCTTTTTTTTTAATTTCGTTCTCCTATGTTCAGATTAATTTTCCTGTTTTTATGCCTGGTTTCGTTCTACTCACTGTTTGCTCAGCAGACTGATAACGCATTTGAAACAGTCACTGATTCAACCGTTATCAATGGTGCAGAAAGGACAAGCGATTATTTACATCTGCTGAAAAACAAACGGGTGGCCATGGTTGTAAATCACACATCGATGATCGATTCACGACATGAAGCTGATTCTCTTTCGTCACTCGGTGTAAATATCACCACTATTTTCGCGCCTGAACATGGGTTCAGAGGCAATATGGCCGACGGCGCTCATGTGCATAGTTACCGCGACAGCCTCACCGGAATTAATGTCGTTTCTCTTTTCGGAAGCTCATTCAAACCAACAAAAAAAGAGCTTGAAAATGTTGATGTTATTATTTTCGATATACAGGATGTAGGCGTCCGTTTCTACACCTATATTTCAACGATGCATTATATCATGGAAGCCTGTGCTGAAAACAATATTCCTTTGGTTGTTTTTGACAGACCCAATCCAAATGGTCATTACATCGAAGGCCCCGTGCTCGATCCCGAATTCCGCAGTTTCGTCGGTATGCACACCATTCCAATTGTTCATGGGCTTACCATTGGTGAACTTGCGCTTATGATCAATGGGGAGGGTTGGCTCAAAAACAGCCTCCACTGCGACCTTACAATCATTCCATGTGAAAACTGGAATCATAAAAAATTATATCAGCTACCAGTTATGCCTTCTCCCAATCTGGTTTCCATGGAATCAGTCTATTTATATCCTTCGCTTGGATTATTCGAAGGGACCATTATCAGTGTGGGGCGCGGCACCATGCGTGCATTCGAAATAATCGGCCATCCGCTGATAAAAGACACATCGTTTTCGTTTGTACCAAGGCCAATCTCAGGCATGTCGGAAAAACCGCCGCTCGATGGGAAAATCTGTTATGGCTATGACCTGAAATCATTTGCAGCAGAATATTTAAAGTACCGCGGGACCATTGTTCTTGAATGGATCATTGAATTATACTGCGAGCTGGACAACAATCCGCAATCCGGAGGTTTCTTTACCAACAGAACTTTTGACCGGCTGGCTGGTGGAAGTCAGCTCAGAAAGCAGATTTCGGAAGGAAAGAACTCAATGGATATCCGAAAATCGTGGCAATCCGATCTTGAAAAATACAAGCAAATCAGAAAAAAATATCTGTTATACGAAGACTTTGAATAAATGGCAAAGCAAAAACAAACTACATCGAAGTCCGCGCCATCAGCTCTCTCTGACAGCAAAAGTGTTTTAAACAAGCAAATGCTTTTTGTCGCACTGCTTGGGCTGTTATTGTATGGCTGGACGCTCACCTTCGATTATGCGCTCGACGACACGCTGATGATCACCGGAAACAAATACACTCAGAAAGGATTTGAAGGGATTCCGGATATTTTTACTACCGATGCCTTCGAAGGTTTCTTTGGCGGCAAAGGCCAGGTTGCGGGCGGACGATACCGTCCATTTACGCATTTTCTGTTTGCAGTTGAAGTTGAATTATTTGGCTTCAGTCCTTTTGTTGGCCACCTTTTTAATGTTATTGTTTATATCACTTTGCTCCTTGTACTATTTTCATTTCTGCGGCGGCTGTTCCCTGCTCCGCCCGGAATTAATCAAAAATTTCTATCAGTTCCATTTGTAACTACACTTTTATTTGCCGCCCATCCTCTGCATACTGAAGCAGTAGCAAACATTAAGGGTTGCGATGAAATAGTCACCATGCTCTGCGCCATCGCAACAATGATTTTATTATTCGATTACGTGTCTAAACCAAAGATTTGGCGCCTGATTGCAGCATTCATTCTATATTTTATTGCACTTCTTTCGAAAGAAAATGCTATAACCTGGATTGCAGTGTTTCCTTTTATATTGTGGTTTTTCAGCGACGCAAAAAAGAAAGATTATTTCACTACAATGAGTGTGCTCCTGGTTCCTGCAGCGCTATTTATGTTCATCCGGACACAAGTGGTCGGCGGCATTCTTGAAACAGATATAGCACCTGAACTACTGAACAATCCATTTATTTATTCCACAAAATCACAGGAAATAGCTACGGTAATATTCACCTGGCTCATTTACATCAAGCTGATTATTTTCCCGCATCCGCTAACGCATGACTACTATCCAAAGCAAATAGCCATCACAGATTTCAGCGATCCGATTGTTTGGCTCACTATTGCGATTGTGATTTTTTCAATTGTTGTTTTCCTGCGCGGATTAAAAAAGAAATCACCGGTTTCTCTGGGAATTCTGATTTTCTGGGCAACTTTCTCCATCGCATCCAATCTGCTTTTCAACATCGGTACTTTCATGAACGAACGTTTTATGTTTGTTCCGCTGCTTGGGATAGCCATCATTGCGGGATATTACTTTGGCAAATTTTATCCGCGTGTAAAATGGCTCTGCATCGCATTTTGGGTAGTCATTGGATTATATTCGGTTAAAACAATTTCGCGCAGTTTGGTTTGGAAAAACAACAAGACGCTTTTTCTTACGGATGTAAAAACGTCGTCGAAAAGCGCGAAAGTAAACGTATCTGCAGCCGAAGTGTTGCTGCAGGAAGCCGATGTTGAAAAAAATATGCCGAAGCGACAAGCATTGGCAACAGAGGCGTTGACTTACCTCAACCGTGCTGGGAAAATTCATCCGGCCTATTTCGGCGTGTATGATTTACGCGGCAAAGCAAATTTCATCACTGGCAATTTCAAAGCCTCACTCACCGATTATCAAACATGCGTTAAGCTCGACAATACAAAAAAGACCATCTTCAACAATATTTATCTTGTCGGGCTCGGAGCAATCAAAAACAATGATTTTACCGTAGCCATTGAAGCATTTCGATTTCTGATACCATTTGAACCAGACTCAGCCAGAAACTGGCTCCAGATCGCAATTGTATACGATCAACTCGGGATGGTGAATGAAAGTTTTCAAAGCATTGACTCCGCGCTTTCCGTTGACAGCATGTATGCCCCGGCCTGGAACAAAGGCGGAGAGCTGTTTGGCAGAGTCCGCAATGATTTTGCAACCTCTGAAAAATATTTACTGAAATCATTTTCCATTGACCCAAACAATGCTTCGGTTCTTGAAAATCTCGGCGTCTTGTATGGCATCATGAAACGGTTTGATCGCTCAGTTCAGTTTCTTTTAAAAGCCCACGCAAAAAGTCCGGAAAACAAACAAATCCTGAATAATCTGGGCACCTCCTATAGCGGGCTTGGGAAGAAAGACAGTTCGGCATATTACATGCAGTTGGCGAAACAGCCTTGAGAGATATAAGATATACGATATGAGATTTTTGATTTGTGATTCAGGCCCTTTGACGGGGTTTATCCTGCTGTCGACTCTTCGATACTTTTCTTCGCTTCGCTTCGAAAAACACTGCTAATGACACTCATGCTTAAAACTCTGAAAATCAACAAAAGAAGTCGTACATAATTCCCGGTCGCCGCGTGTCCACAAGCTCTGCCAGTGGAAGCCGGGATCTCATACTATACGCCAGACCTTTTTTTTGTTGATTTTCGCTGTCTCCTTCGATACTTCGAAGCTAATTCGCCAAAAATAGCTTCTGTAGCGAAACTGCTAATGAACACCTACCGGAATAAGCTGATAACCAATGTTTTTAGCTTTTTTCTCTAGACCCTTAATCATAGCAGCTTTGAATTTTTTTTC
>MEOQ01000021.1 GCA_001769275.1 Bacteroidetes bacterium GWF2_43_63
ATGATTCGGATACAGAACACAACACGGCAATGATGGGAACCATTATGGAACCGCTAATAATTATTTTTGTAGGCCTGATTGTGGGTGTCGTTCTGATTTCCATGTACCTGCCCATGTTTAAAATGAACGGCAGTATTGGCCCTGGAATGTAGCTACTTGTCTTTTTTGCGGATTTCGATTTTCCCGTCCCGATAAATCAGCACCCACTCTTCGTCCAGTATTCTGACTATGTGCTCAACTTTTGTCCTCATAGTGATAACAGTAGGCGATTGTTCTGCTCTCATAAGCTCGAACTTTGGCCCAAATTCTTTAACCCAATTGAATATGGTTGTTTGCCGTACACCGGTTAGTTTTTCAATTTTTGTGATGCTAAGTCCAGTCAGAAATAAAATTATTGAGTGTCGTTTTATCGACTGGTCGAACCGCTGTTTTCGCATTGTCACTGTGAAATGAAATTTGCAGTTTTTGCATAAATACCTCTGTCGATCAAGGACAAATCCATCTTTTATGACGTTTGAAAATGAGCATCTGGGGCAAATCATATATTTTTGGTTGATTAATTGTTAAGTTCAGTGAAGGTACATATGTGGTCTTGTTTTGACCATGAATATAATTAAAGGTAAAAAACAATTACATATATGTATATGTCTGTTTATTTGAATATTAATACATGTATGTTATTAAATATATTGACAATAATATTTAATAGTATTATAGTTGCTAAATTTGACCTCAAATATTGAGTAATATGAGAATAATATTTGCTTTCATGTGTGCAGTCGTATTTACGACCGGGATTTGTCAGAATAATGAAGTGACGATGGTTTTGGTTCCGACGGGGGAAGTAGTGCTTGAGTATGACACAGTATATAATCTTGAAATTTTCATTGAGCAGACAACGCTTCAGGATTCCCAGAGCGCTGACTTGTTTATCAGCGGGCTGGATTCAAACTATACAGTTCAGGCCATCGATGTGTTATCGCCAGGGAACTCAAATGCAACCCCCAATGGAAACAGATTCAGAGTCTCAACTGAAAACAACAAGAAAAAAATTACGATGATGAATGCCAGAGCTGATGAGTATACTGTTAAGCTAATACTGACACGACCAAATGGTCAACAAATTATTGAGAAAAAAAATCAATAATCCTGAATCCTTAATGTTATGAAACAACAAATAAAACAAAATGCGTTTTCATTTTTTTTGTCAATAGTATTTCTTTTGCCAGGGATTGTCAAAGCCCAGCAGCTGGTTACTTGGACAAATAATGTGAATACAACAGTTTCAAACAACATATTGACAAAAACTTCCGGTACCAATGGTTGGGATGCCGGTGCCGAGTCACAGAATATGCTTGCTTTCGGGCAAGATGGATGGGTGGAGTTTAAACTACAGGAAGTTACTAAAACCAAGGCTATAGGAATTTCATATGAGCCAAGTACCGGTGTTTTAAAAGACTCTATTAAATATGGGTTTGTTTTTTCATTTTCCGACTCAACACGTGTTTTAGAAACAAAGAAATTGAATACAACTTCAAATAAGGGAACATATAATCTAAACGATGTATTCAGAATTGAGAAAGTCGACTCTACAATCTTTTTTTTGAAAAACGGAGTGAAACTTGACAGCGCATCAATGACTAGTAATGACAAAAGCTTCTTTATTGATGCTTCAATTTCGACACTGGGTGGTCAGTTCCACAGTGTTAGAACAAGTTTTTCATTACTAAGTAGCTTGACAATTAACCCTGATAAAGATGCAATTGTCAGCTCCCTCAACGCAGCCGGAAATTATGGGAATTACGCGGTATTTATAGCATGTCAACAAACTAATAGTGGAGTTGCTAATACTTTACGTGGGCTTATGGAATTTGACGTGAGTTCCATCCCTAGAAACGCGAAAATCGTATACTCAAAACTATTCTTGTATTCACGTGATCCTGCTACATATGCTGGGCATCGTTGTGATACCTATTGTAACGGGAACTCAGCATCATTACTAGCTAATGATAGTACTTGGACCGAATCGACGGTGACATGGAACACAAAACCTCGGTATGATGCAAACACATATTTTACAATTCCAAACCTTGGTTATGGTTATTGCTATTACATAGACGTAGTTGTGGAATCGAGGAATGTCGTTCAGAAATGGGTTGACGGCACCAAGATCAATTATGGTGTCACTTTTAAGGTGAATAATGAAATTAGATACACAACACAGCAGTACAAATCTACCGATGACGCAAACACTTCGGAAAGACCACGAATGGAGGTGAAATATTATATTGGCACCAAATACTACGTGAATGATAACTCAACGGTACAAGATGTATTTTGTAAGGTTGCTGGAAGTTCAGCCAATACGGGGTTGAGCCCATATTCGCCATTAAACAGAGTTGATTCTGTTTTAAAAAAGTATGTCCTTGGGGCATTGGATACGATTTTTGTGGATGCTGGAACATACTCGGAAGCAATAACAGTTTCTTATTCTGATAGAGGTTCAATAAATGGACAGATGGTCATCCATGGTGCGGGAAACAATCTGACAACTTTCAACTTTTCAACAAACCACAATTTATATTTGAATAATGCAGATTATGTAACTATTGAAAATTTAAGCCTTAAAAACATTCAGACGAATTCATATTATAACGTATATAACTATGGCAGTCAGAACATGGTTTTAAGAAATGATTCCATGACAAGCATTGGCAATAACATTTATCTGACAGGGTCAAATTCAGTTAGGATGTGGGAGGGAACAATAGGTTTCCCATTGAATTCCGAAATATCAAATTGTGACGTTCTGGGCAAGGCTGCTGGAAAAACCAATTTTAAAGTTGCTGGAAGTTGTACGGGATTATTGATTTCTGACAACAGTTTTACAAATGAATTCAATAACTCTGTGGGTCTTCAATTAGTTTATCTTTATGAATTAAATAATTATTATTCGCCATTGAACGTTACAATTCGAAACAATATATTTAACATTGATTCCATTGGAATACTTGCAACAGGTGTTAGTTCATCAATGATAAACAGCCTTAGGATAAAAAACAACAGAATAATTCTCGGCAGCTCTGGGAGCACAACATATGGCATGTTTTTTAATTACTCTGGCAGTAGTTCATCCTATATTGACACCATTTCAGGAAACACCATAATTGGTGGTGGATATGGGATAAAGGCTTCATATCTCAAGTACGCCAAAGTATATAACAATTATCTGGTGAATAACACCAACGGCATTTCGCTGACGTCATCACAGGACAACCTTTTCGCATACAACAATTTTAAAAATCCACAGTCCAATTTTATCGGCACCACCAGCGATGTACCCACTAATACAACGCTCTCAAATAATATTTTTGTTTCGACTGGCAATACCTCATATAATTTGAGTTTGGCCGCAGGAATTTTCGCTTCTTGTGATTATAATTGTTACTATGGCCCAAACAATGCGGGTGTTGCAGTCCATAATGGCCTCAAATATCCCACACTAACCTCATGGAAAGGAATTGATCATTACACAGGCACTGGCAACGGTGATGAACATTCCATCAGCGCAGATCCGCTGTATCCTGATCCTGTTACAGATGACCTGGATATTGATTTGTTTTCTCCGTGTACACAGGCCGGGAGTGGGGTTTCCGGAATAAACACCGATATTTACAATCGCGTGAGAAGAAGCTTGCCATCTATCGGAGCCAACGAGCCGATTTTATTTCTGAATTTTCCGGTTCTGAAAAACAGCGTCCTTACTGATGAAGACACTGTTATTGCAACTTTGACGGGCTCAGGAATCGATACAACCTTCGTTGTTCCCGATACTTTTCTAGTGTACCCCTCTGTGCCATTGGAAGGATATTTAAATTATGAAATTTCATTTGAAGGAGACACGGCCCTGATAGATGATTCATCGATTGGCTTCCGGGTAAATTCTCTGGGAATTATTGACAGCGTGTATGAAAAAAGGGGAGCTTCTCAATACCCACTCGATCCTACTTATTATACCTTGTTCAATCTGAATAGAGCGATTGCGGCATCGGCAATAATGAAAATTATTCCGTATTTCGCTGTATTATCTGAGAAACCGGATGGGGGTTTTATAAATACACCAGGAAGACGACTGAGATTCTATTATCAGGAAGAATACAATGTGCAGCCCGAAAAGAATTTGGAATATAAAATTTACAATTCACAAATGGGCGTTGTTGCAAGTGTATCTCATGATGGAATCAAAACCCCTACAAATTCTCCATCTCAGGAAATCAAGTCAGGACAGAACCGCATTGTATTGACCTTGGCTTCACTTGGACTTGCATCCCAACAGTATTATTTACTAGAAGTGATTAATGAAAAAGGTGAAAAATGGTATTTACGCTTCAGATATTAAACCTATGAAACTTCAAAAGATTATTTTGTTTGCCAACTCAGTTGTGTTGCTTGCATTGGTTGTTGTTGTCATTTTATTCATGAAAGGAAATGACAAAGCCGGATTTGTTGATGTGGCAAAACTTTACAACAGCTTCTCAATGACAATTCAATATAAAAACTCAATTGATGCTGAGAAAAACAAGGTCCAGACAGTTCTTGACAGCCTGAATAAAGAATATGAATTTCTGGCAGCTCAGAAAAAATCTGATTCGCAGAGTTTGAAAACCATGTCAGACACCAAAGACAAAATGGAGAAACTGCAAAATGCATATGCCAACAGAATTCAGGTTCAGACTGAAGATTACAACAATAAAATTCTGCAGCAACTGAATCAGTATGTAAAGGAATTCGGCGACAAAAACAGATTCTCGTTTATTTTTGGCGCAGCCGGCAATGGAAGCTTAATGTACGGAACAGAGTCAGCGGATATTACCGATGAGGTAATTGAATTTGCCAATGAACGTTTTCAGGGAGAACCGCTGAATGAATAACAGAATACTGTTCATATTATCACTGGTTTTACTGGTTGGTTGCGGTCAATCGCGATTGTCGCCGGAAAGATTTATCACTTATATCGAAGATCCGGACAACGGTCTGATTCAGACAAAAGAATTTGGCGAGTATCGTTTTACACTTATATACACGCCTCCTGAATACATGGCTGTCAAACGGGGCCAATCAAATACCGACAGCATCAGCAAACTTGCTGCGGACAATAAAACATCACGAAACTTTACCCTCAGACTGGAGACAGTTCCCAGACAAACCGATAAAAAGCAACTCGATGAGCAGTTGATTTACTTTCTTGATTACTATGCAGAAAGCAGCATTAAGCTTCACGAAGGAAATGCTGACTATCCCTGCCTGATGTTTCTCAGGGAACAAACCATGGGATTGGCTCCCTATCAAAATATTTTATTGTCTTTTAATGCCACGGAGGGAATAGAGGACGATATGACAATTGAAATCAATGCCGACGGACTGGGAGTTGGCATTGTGAATTTCAAAATCAAAAAAGAAGACATTACAGAAATACCCGGAATTAATTAACATCCTTGATTTTATGATCATGAACAAAGGAATTTTCATCCGACTCAGAGCAAGCAGGACATTTAAATTCATCATGGCTTTTGCCGGTGTAAGTATGCTGAACAGCTTGTTTTTTCCGATGATTGCCAAAGCTGACGGCCCCATCGCTCCTGAATTTTCGAGTTTCGAACAGGTCAATGCAACCCAGATGGTCGATCCGTTCACCGGCGATTTTAGCTACAATATTCCGTTGTTTACAGTGCCCGGCCCCGATGGAGGATACCCGATCAATCTGATTTATAATGCAGGCATTACCCCCGATCAGGAAGCCAGTTGGGTCGGACTGGGATGGAACCTCAATGTTGGAGCCATCACCCGTCAGATGCGCGGTGTGCCGGATGATTTTGATGGAACGCAAATGCTATCGAAGGACATTAATGTGAAGCCCAATGTAAATGTTGAATTAGGCGGAGAATTGGGGATTGATTTAAAAGAAATTCTTGGGGTTCCTATAGAAAATGCTGGCACTTTTCAAGGAAGTGTTGGATTGCAACTGATCTATGACAATTACAAAGGATTAGGAATTGGAACCTCTGCAGGGATAGCCGTTCGTTTTGCAAATAGTGTTGGTATTAATGCTGGAGTAGCTTATGACCCAAACACAGGCATGAATTTAAGTGCCGGCGCTTCATATGATCGAAATAAGAGTTTTTCTCTAGGTGATTTATATGGTGTTAGTGCTGGTATTGGCATTTGCTACAATAGTAGGGAGGCGGCTCTGACAACAAGTGTTAGCAGTTTAAGAACAACTTTGTCAACCATTCGATCATCATATACTCCTGAAGTGACTATCCCATATACATCAACAGCCTATGATTTTAGAATTAAATCAGGTACTGAAATTCTCCCTGGAGTATTAACCTCAGTTGCAATTGATGGCAGGTATTCTTCCTCAAAACCAACAACAAACAATTTATCTATACCAATTTTCGGCTATTTACACAATCAAGGTGCCTATACTAATCCACGAGGGATACGCGATTATTCAACAAGTTATCAGTACCCTATGTCCAAAGAGATCAAGATGCTCTCCACACCAATAAGTACATATGATATAATGACAGTTAATGCCCAGGGTATTGGAATGACCTTTAGACCTTTTCGATCTGATGTTCCAATAATGAGTCCAGCATACTCAACTTCAGTTGGATCAAGTAATGGTATTGGAGGCGAGTACGGTGAAGGGATTTCCACCCATTTGGGGTTTAATACTTCAAGTCGAGTTACAGAATCTCATTCTGGCAGATGGAGTAGTGGGAATACCCTTATCTCTACATATATGAGTGCAACACCTCCTCTTGGCTATGAATCTTTTTACTTTAAAGCAGTTGGAGATGAGACATGTGAGCAAATAAATTCGGATGAGCGGTTTCGTTTGGATGAAACAATATGCCCCACGATTAGCAACGTTATTGATTTTGGCAGTAGTGAAAATGATGTGAATGTAATTTATAATTTATCAGGTCCAACAAGTGTGTTTAATAGCTCAAAATATTACAGAGAAAATAGAGATTTACGTTCAAGTAATATTGAGTATTACACTAATTCTGAAGCAAGGAGTATTTTCGAAAACAAAGTGAGTTTTTGGGTTGGATCCAATCAAGAGACATATGAGTATCTTAATAATAATAATGAAATTGGAGCTTATGTTATTACTGGTCAAGATGGAGGGCGCTATGAGTTTGCATTACCCGTTTATTCACAGCAAAGTGATGTAATTTTTGCAATTGATGAAAGCACCACTCTGGTTGGAAACGAAAAATATTTCGATGCTTTAATTGATTATGACCCTTTAGTTGATCCAACAATTGAAAACTTAAATGGGAATGATCATTTATATTCGAATACAAAAATACCTAAATATGCAAGTCAGTACAATCTCACAGCGGTATATTCAGCTGACTATGTTGACTTAACTTATAATGGGCCATCAGAAGATGATTTGGGGAATTATACGAAATTTGAATATGAAAAAAAATCGGATGATTATGGCATGAGGTACCCTTTTCTTAAAGCAAACTACATGCCTGGAAATTATTCGAACGATAAAGATGACAAAGCCGCATATTCTTATTATACAAGAGAACAGTATTATTTAAAAACTATCGAAACCAAAACTCATATCGCCATTTTTAGGATTTCTTACCGTAACGACGGGCGCGGTGCTTCAGAAGACAACGAAAGCTTGGCTGGGAGTAACTCAATGTTATCATATAAGCTCGATCAGATTGATTTGTATTGTAAAACAGATCCTCAATTCAATCCAAACACAAGTATTCCTGTGAAATCTATTCATTTTGAATACATGGTAGATGGAGACGAACTGTGCCAAGGCGCTCCAGGCTCAGATCCAGGCAGTGGAAAATTAACACTGGCAAAAGTTTGGTTTGAATATAAAGGTAACACAAGCGGGGAAAGCAGTGCATATGTTTTCGATTATGGGACTGGTTTGATCAACAATCCGGATTATGCTAGTCGCTGTTCTGATAAATGGGGATACTTCAAGCATCAAAATTCTGGCGAAACTAATTTTGACAATCCCTATGTAAGTCAGTATTCTGGCGAAGATGAGGTTGAAACACTAAATGGATATGCCGGTGCATGGAGCTTGAAAAAAATCACACTTCCTTCTGGTGGAACAATTGAAGTTGAATATGAAATGGATGATTATGCTTACGTTCAGAATATTCCGGCGATGCATATGGCCAAAATTAAATTCACAGGGAATCAAGAAAGCGGAGTCGATTCTAATAATAAAATCAGTAAAAGTAAAAATAGACTTTATTTTGAATTAGAAAACACACAAGAAGGATCTGAATTGTACTATGATGGGGTTGTAAAAAATGCGTTCATTAACCAAAAGTTCTTATATTTCAGAACATATATGTCTTTAAGAAATAGTGAAAACAACTGCGATTATGTCAATGGATTTGCTGAAATTGATAAAGATAGCATTGGAAATAATATTGTTGGTTGCAAAACTGTTTCAGGCAATTTATATGGATATGTTGATGTAAAGCCAGTTCCTGTAAAGAAAAATGATCTTTCAAGAGAGGTTCATCCTATAACAAAAGCCGCATGGCAGTACTTGTATAACGATAGACCCGACTTATTTTACCCAGATCAGGAAAACCAGAATTTTGGCCTTGATTTCATTCAATCTATTGTAGGTTTATTTCAAGAATTGGCAACAATGATTCTTGGCGTATACAATTTTATGTATATCAGTGGCTTTGGTAATAATCTCAAACTAGACTCAAACCATCCTTCATTCATACGCATACCAGATTTGGATGGGCGCATGTATGGCGGTGGACATAGGGTGAAATCCATTTCCCTGAAGGATAATTGGGGCGATTTCAGCCCCACTGAAAAGGAAAAGTCGAGTGACTATACTCAAACATTTTCATACACGCTTCCTGATGGACGGAGTTCAGGCGTTGCATCTTATGAGCCAAAAACAGGAGAAGATGAATGCGCCATGAGACAACTCCTATACACATACAGTGGCGATAATATCAGGGAATATGATTATTTCAATATAAAAGGCCCAGTTTGTGAAGACTTTTTCCCATCACCACAAGTAGGCTATAGTAGGGTTGTTGTAAATAATGGCTCGGCACTATCAAGTGAGCAATCATTTAATAAGAGTGGAGCTGGTTATGAAGTTTATGAATTTTACACAGCTAAGGATTTTCCTGTAATCGAAAAATGGAGTCCAATCACTGTGGCACCTCCTTTTGAGCAGAGTATCCCAATCCCTTTATGTGGATCAAAAATCTACAATAAATATGCATTTTCACAAGGGTTTAGTGTTACAACAAATGATATGCATGGAAAACAAAAATCACACAGCACTTATAAAGAAGCTGACGAATGCAATAACCACGCTATTATTCCAGTTTCTGAAACAAAGTACTACTATCATACCCAAAATCCTTATTCCTGTAATGCCTTTAACAAATTAGACAATAATGTTGATGTTCTGTATTCCGCGGACAATATTGAGAATACGGAGGTTGGAGTTGCTCGCGATTTTTTCATGGACACTAGAGAAAACAGGATGGTTAGTGAGACTAATGGTATGCAAATGAATGTCACATTGTTAAGGCCTTTAATTTTCCCTGTCCCAATAATCCCTATTCCTTTTGCTGCTCCAATTAAAAATTATATTGAAGCCGAAACAAAAACGACTTCGACTATAAAAGTCGTTCATCAAACCGGAATTCTTGAAAAAATAGTTTCAACTGCCGAAGGTCGCAAAAGCGAGACAAACCTGTTAGCCTATGATGCTGCTACAGGTCAACCTCTATGGAGTAGCACCAATAATGAATTTGACCGACCAGTTTACACCTATTCATATCCGGCACACTGGTACTATTCAGGCATGGGCCTGGCCTCTTCGAATTATCGATTCACCCTGGCAAGTGCCACGGCCTCAAGCGGGGTTGTTGGAGTTGGAAGTAGTTACATAAACTGGTTTGAGCCAGGCGATGTGATGCTATCCGGTGGAAATAAATACTGGGTTAGTGACGTTAACAAAACTGCAAACGAGATTACAATTAGGAATGAAAATGATGATCTTGCCAGTGGGTCTTTGACAAATCTGACAATTATTCAATCGGGACACAGAAACCTGCTGCTAGAGCAGTGTGGAAAAACCGATGCATTGAACTGGTTTGGAGCAGCTGATAAAGCACTAGCTGATGTTTATGTGGAACTGTGGAACAGTATTTTTGATTACAGCACACATTATGTAAGTCAATCAACCAACAATCAGTTTGAATATTATACAGCTACTCTTGATTGTCAGGAAAGTTTCGTTAACAGGAAAGAGGATTGCATCTCGGGTTGCGATGAATTTCTGCAATATAAACAAAATCTGGTTGGAAACACTCTTACATTACTTATTAGCAGTGACAATGAAGGCAGTGGTATTGAGAATTTCATTCCATCAATCCCAGGTGCATCAATAAGTGTATCTTTTAATACTACAGGAGTAATTGTCAACCCCGCCCATTCGAACATATTATTTATTGAAGCGCAGGTTGCGCCTGATGTTCAGTTACAGAATCAACCCTGCACTTTACATGTAATAGAAAGCGGAGCTGAGAAATTGATTGCAGGTGTTTTCAACAGTGAACAATCAAACTCTGTTAAGAATTGTATTGATGAAAGAATATTGCATTCAGAAGCCTATGAATATTCTGACGATGCAGAGCGGATTTATGCTGATGCAGGTACTTTGGGAGTTACTGAAGCAACAATTGCTTCAAATCCCTTTCGCTATGGAGCAAAAGGCCGCTGGGGTCGCGACAACAGCTACTTGTATTATGCAAACAGGCTACAATCTACCGCAATAGATATTGAGGTAGATGGACCATACAAACACTACACTCCATTTGACTGGACTGGAGTAACCAATTCCGAATGGTGGAAAACCAGTGAAGTAACTCAATGGAGTGTTGATGGCATACCATTGGAAACCAAAGATCGTTTGGGTAATTACAGTTCTATTCTCTATGGGCATCTTGGAGTTGACCGAAGTACTCTTACCGCTGCTGCAAGCAATTGCACATATTATGAAATGGCTTATGATGGGTTTGAAGACCACGGTTCTACTTATGACTCTGATGGCAGAGGACATTTGAAGTTTTTAGTTTATGGGCAGTCTTCTCCAGCATTGAGTAGCGATGTTTCGCATACAGGGAAATACTCTGTTTGGCTGGGTGCTGGTTCCTCAAATGCGATGGTTTATACTTACGACCTAGTAAATCCTGTAGAAGGATGGTTTGCACCTCAAGTATCTTCGGAAAGCGAATCGAAAAAGTATGTGGTCTCGGCGTGGGTAAACATGCAAGGCGATGAAACCAATGCCGTCACAATAAATGTTGTTTGCAATGGCAATTCACTAGGGTCGTTTGTAGTAAATAATACTGGGACAAAAGTTGATGGCTGGAAGCTGGTGAGTGGCGTTTTTACTATGCCATCAACAGTTGCTGGACAATTGAGCATCAGTATTTCATCTGGGTATGCCAGAGCTTTCATTGACGATATCCGCATTCACCCCTTCAACAGTCAGATGGTAACCGCCGTTTATGACGCCAAAACCATGCGCATCAGTGCCATTCTTGACGAGAACAACTATGCTTCGTATTTCACTTATGACTTGCAGGGCAATTTGGTGCAAGTGAAAAAAGAAACTGAAAAAGGCAAACAAACGGTGAAATCATCGTGGCAAAACATATTTAAAACAACCGGAAACTAAAGTGAATAGCCAGTTCTGCCATATACGAAAGATGTTATCTTGGGTATTATACTCAGGAACCCTTTATTGTTTTTTTCTATGCATTTCATCGCAAAAGACAGAAGCACAAGATGCATCCGACTACATTACACAGGCCAATCAAGCATTTGTTGATCAGCCTGTGTATAGCCTGCAAATGACTGTCTCCTATTTCTCAAAGCAGAGCAACACAGCTACTGAAAGAACCGACACGTTACACATGACAAAGAAGAATAACAAGCTTTGGTATCAGTATCAGGATGAAATTATATGTGTCAATAGCATGTACAGCATTCAGGTCAGTGATCGCATGAAGCACATCAGCGTTACACGATTATCGAAAAATAAAAATGATTTTAAACAACCCTCCATTATCCCTGCCATCGACTCTTCGAAATGCCGAATCTTATTGCATACTGACAAATTGGTTCGACTCGAATATCGACCCGGAGGTTTGTTTCCTGGCGTGGAACGCATGATTATCGAAACCGATGCCGCAACGGGCTTTCTCAAAAGCGTTGACTTTTTCTACAGTCCTGCTGAAGGCATTTTGCTTGAAAGAATTTCGTACAAGGTTGTACGGTTCGATATTACATCTGATCCCGATGATGCTGTTTTTTCCGAAAGCCGAATAATATCAGAAAAGAAAGGCGTTTTCAGCGGGGTCGGACAAAGAAAAGATTACCGCATAGTGATGTATCAATAAAGACTTTGAGTATGAAAAAGAGTATTGTTTTTATTTGTTTGACAGTTTTATTATCGGGACTTGGGAGCAAGGTCTTTGCTTCGCGTGAGGTATTTTCAAACGGGCTGAGCGGCAGTGGACTACAAGTAAACACAAGTCTAACGGTGACTGACCAATATTTTGGCAACCCATCATGGGAACCAGAAAACATAACAACCAACTCCAGTGTTATTGTGAAGTTAAGCTATGACCAGACATTAATGACAAGTTTTCCGACATGCACGGTCAATTACACAGTGAAGTTTTATAGCAAAAGCAATGTCTTTATCACTTCGCATACCGGATCGCTGAGTATTGGCTCAGACAAGGACAAGGATTGGGTGGTGTATGAAGAAGGATTGACATCGGAGTATTATAAAGCAATTGTTACAATAGAAACCGGCACAACGGCAACAATTCCACTGGATGTGCATTTTGATGTATGCATTGAGAAAGAGCGGAGCTATGAACTTTCAGCTACAGCACTCGACCCACCATTGTCAACCGAACAAGCGAATGGCGTACTACTGGCTTGGGATTTTGTGCCAGGAGCAGTGAGTTATGATGTCGAGTGGTTGTTTTTCGAAAACAATCCCAATACCTCAGCGCCTAGTCCTGAGGTCGATTTCAGCGAAGCCTACCGCATAAACACATCATTCAACTCATATATACTTCCTAATGTATATTCTAGAGGTGGTATTGTATATCGGGTTCGGGCACGTGGCTATGGCAGTGATCCCTCAAATACGCTTGAGGGTAACTGGAGCTACGCACCTTCAGCTGGCACCTTGTTGTCGCAGGTTCCACTAAGTTGCATGCTAGGGATTCAGGGAATAGAATCGGGTAAAAACTGGATTTACACTGCTGCATATGCCGAAGAAGGCCTCCGAATGGATGGCATAGCCTATTATGATGGAGCATTTAAGCAGCGCCAGACGCTATCCTCGGCAAATACCGACAATGTAAAACTGGTGAGCGAGACCTATTATGATTACCACAACCGGCCAGTTATTCAGACTTTGCCCGCAGTAGTTCAGACCGAAGATTATGATCAAATTCCCTTATTCAACCCCGACTATGGTCCCGCCTTGTATGACGATGACAATCATTATTTAAACCCAAGCATGGTTAGTTCCAGCACCATACTGGGTGGATTTTACTCCGATGTTACTTCTGGGTTAGCCAGTTTGAATGCCTATTTGCCAGATGCCAACGGATATCCATATAGTAGAACCATATATACCTCCGACCCAAGCGGTCGTGTGCGAATGAGCACCATGGCGGGAGCAGAGTTTAAAGCTGGCGACAATCGTGAGACACGATACTATTACGGCACTGCCCCACAGGTTGAACTTGATAGACTTTTTGGAAATAATGTTGGCGATGCACTTTATTATTCAAAAGACATGGTTCGTGATGCCAATGGTCAAATCAGTGTGAGCTATAAGGATCTTCAAGGGCGTGTAGTGGCCACAGGCATTGCAGCATTGCAATACGGATCACCCTACATAGCCATCGACAATGCTCCATACCCGGAAGTTCTTGAAGACAATCTGATGGTTAAAAACATCATCGGAGATGAAAATTCAGCACTCACATTTGCAGTGCCCGTGAGCACCCCAGGCAATTATGCATTTGAATATTCCCTAACCCCAGAGGGTTTGAGTTTTTTTTGCAATGCAGGTTATTCCTATTTTTCTAGAAAAACCTATTTTGATATTCGCTTTTATGTAACCGACCAGTTTGGCGAGCAACTTGTTTTGAGCCAGATTGAAATCAACGGTCAACAAAAAAGTAATAATAATGAAATTGTTGTATCTATAGCCGATGAAGCCACCGTTTCGTTTGTAGTTGATTTTATCGAGATAGGCACTTATTATGTATATAAGGTTGCTGTGCCAAATTCGGAAGACATTGAAGATTATGTTGCAAATGAGAACAATATCAATGGTTGTGTTGAAGAGGTTTTTGTGGCACCCGATCCATGCCCCAGTTGTTGTGCCGATCAATGTACGCTCAAATATCGAAAAGAGATTGCGCCTCTAACATATGAATATGTAAATGACAATGGCGAAGTGATTACACCTGCAGAAGGTCAGGCTTTGATTGATACTTGTCAATTAGAATGTGCTGGAGAGACCTCTCCTGCTATTGGAACCAGCCAATGCGAACTGCAATACGAAGCCATGAAAATCGATATGAGCCCTGTTGGACAGTATTTTGACAATACCATTGATGAGTATATCGAAGATGTAAATGGCAATTTGATTAAAGATACCTTATATGACCATAACGAGTTTATAGCGCCATTAATAAACCCCATGGTGTGTTCACTTTATGCGCTGGGATTGCCTGTAACCCATATACAGGAATCTTTGTGGCCCGAGTATTTGCGTGAAAACTGGGAAGATAAATATGCAGAAGGAACAATTTGGTTTCATCCGGAGTACAGTGCCTTTTACAGGCATTGTGTATCACTTTGCGGCGATGTGTGCTATCTGACGAAAAAAGAAATAGCTCAAAGTGATATGTATGAATATTGGAATTTTGGCGGAGATATGAGCACACAGACCGACGATCAAACAGCTTATGCTGCTGGGTACTTTTTCCCAGTCAGTGACGATGTTGGAACAGGCCAAAACCCAACCGATTACACCATCGATCATCAAAGCTACATGTATGTATCTGGAATGACGGGAAGCCCTGAAATGTTGACTGATTTAGCTATAGTAAATGCTACCTGTAGTTTGTCATACTGTTCAAGTCCGAACCAAGAATTTGAGGATATCATTCAGAGTTACATGACGCATTTCGTAGAAGCTAGCACCAATGAATATTACAGCATTTGGTACGTGATGGACGATCCCGCTGGTATTGGGCAAATGTCGCAATGTCCTCAAGATTTGGATTCTCCCGTCTATGACTTTTTTGTGAGTTTACACAATTCGAGCACGGGGCTTCTGAATTCTAATAATCCAAATCACATTTCGAAAATTCAGTTTTTCTCAGGTGTTTACCAGTTCTACAAAGAGTATGTGATTTATAACAATCTTGACTGTGACCTGAATGATACATGTTGGGGAACAAATACTTGGCCCCATATTGATTCTTGTTTAATAAATCCTCATGAGCATTACAATGCCGATCAAAATGGGTTAAGCACTGGCGACGATGTGCATGTGCCGGCTGGTTTCGCACTGCATTTCCCCAAAAATCCATTATTCGAAGCCATGGGTTGCGATTGCAGTGGCGACCCTTCATCGTTCAATCTAACAGCCTTTGCAGCCAATACTGAAGAAGAGACCTGCGAGAGCAATTGCCTCAATCATGTTGATATATGGGCAAGCAAGCTTGAGAATTGTAGCACCAAACCAGGCTATTCATTCAATGTTCATGTACGACCTGCATTGCTTTATATTTGCGAAAAATCTTGTAGCGACGACAATGCCTATTTTGGTGGTGATGAGGTGCCTACTGGTGTTGATGGTTATTTTGATGGCGCTACAGAGCTGCGTAGCTTTCAGGAGGTAGTCACTCATTTTTACTCAGACCCCTGCACAGCCCCTCAGCATCCGGTGTATGACTGCAAGTGGCGCTGCAGTTGCGATATGCTTAGTGCCCTGATTGACGGACTGACAACCGAACTAAACCATACTCCCTCCAATACTGAAATAGCAGCACAAGTAACCGACCTTACTGGAGGTACAATAACTTACACAGCCAGCGATATAACCTCGTGGCTAAGTAGTTGTAACACGCTCATCTACAATCAGGACGATTGCGATCAGTTAGAGGACTCCCTGCTTACTCCGTCCGGATTGCATGGAATTCCCGAACTGCTAATTTGCGATGATGGCAGCGATATGACATGGGGAGAGTATTTACAGCAATGTATTGATGACAATGCTGAAGCTGCTGAATCGCTCATGGTTGCACAATTTGCTCATAATCTGGCAGATTATCAGGAATACATCCTTAATGAATACAATACTCGCATTTTGCCTTCCATCGAAGGTCGCGAGACATTTACCATGGAGTACACCCAAGGCGAATACGCTTACACCCTTTACTACTACGACCAGGCTGGCAACTTAGTTCAAACTGTTCCTCCTGAAGGAGTCGATTTGCTCGATGCCACTGAACGCGAGGATGTTGTGGCTCATCGCGAACACCCGAACGACCCTACTAATATTGCAGAATATCCCGTCCACACCCTCAACACCACCTACGCCTACAATAGTTTTCAAGGTGTGATACAACAAGAAACACCCGATGGAATGAAAGTGGTGAGTTCAGAGCATGTCATTGCTCGTTCTGAAACCAATTTCTATTACGACGATAATGGTCGTTTGGTGGCATCGCAAAACGCAAAACAATTCAATCAGCCCACCAAGCAATATTCGTTTACAAGATACGACAAGCTTGGCCGAATCGTTCAAACTGGGCAAGTGTATGGAAGCAGCGAACCCTACGACCATGCTGCAGATGAATATATGATCTACGGCAATTATGGCACATGGTTGAACAACAATACAACCCGCGACCAAATAGTGTTTACCCAATATGATGAACCTTATTCAAGTATAATAAACGATTATTTCGGTGTTTGGGTCGGGCAGCAGAACTTACGCAACCGTGTGGCCTCGGTTTTCCGCGATGACAATAATGACGGGGACTACGAAAACGCCATCCATTACAGTTATGATGCACATGGCAATGCTAAGACAGTTATCAGGGATAATAAGGCGCTGGCTGATATTGGAAAGAATTTAAACAAAATGGATTATACCTACAATCTGATAAATGGCAATGTACTTTCCATGACCTCAATGCGTGGCAAAAACTGCGAACTTATTCATAAATACAGTTATGATGCTGACAACCGACTGCACAGGGTTTATACCAAAACGTTAAAAGGTGTCTGGGAGACCGATGCCAAATATTTCTATTACGCTACCGGAGCCCTGGCCCGCACTGAGATTGGCGATAAATGTGTTCAGGGATTTGATTACATCTATACCGTTAATGGCTGGATCCGTTCTGTCAACAGTGGAATGCTTTCGCCATCCTATGATCCGGGAAAAGATGCTGCAATTAGTGAAACCAATTCTAATGCAGCATTTGCAAAAGATGCAGCTGGATTCACGCTGGGTTACTACACTCCCGGAAGCGGCTGTAAAGAACTTGTGAGCGGAACCGTAACATTTGAACCGGTGTTGGGAAATGGATTTAAAACGTTGCGAAAGGATCTGTACAACGGAAATATTGCATGGTCAGTTCATGCTGTTCCGCATATCACTACTAACGGTGGAATTATGGTCAATGAAGCTCACTTGTACAGGTATGACCAACTGAACCGCATTAAATCGGACAAAATATGGCAAAACAGCTCAACCCCTCCGTCAAATGACTGGACTGCCACTATTTATGCAACTGAAAGATATTTTTCTGATTACACCTATGATTTCAATGGAAATTTATTATATTTGAACCGCAAAGATAATTCCAGCACTGCAATGGATGTATTGGCGTATCACTATTTGGGCAATAATCTTTCGACATCATCAATAATGCCTCAGACCAATATGCTTTTGAGCTACAACGACAATGCAAACAACGGAAATCCGACAACGGTTGCCGGTGATATCGAGAACACGCTCCTATTGGATTTCAGTCAGACTGATGATGCAACATGGAATTACATCTATGATGAAATAGGCAACCTAATTGAAGACAAGACTGAAGAGATCGGAGAAATCAAGTGGAATGTGATGGGGAAAATCAGCAGCATTACGCGAAGCCCTAACAACATTCAATCCGATCTTGAATTTTTATACGATCCGATGGGCAACCGCATAGGCAAAATTGAGAAACCCCGTCCGGCTGGTGTTCCAAGCACAGAAGATCAGTGGAAATATACATGGTATACTCTCGATGCACAAGGTAAAATGCTGGCAAGTCACAGCATGGAATATGCACAGGTTTCGACCGGCGTATGGAATGTTATTTACAATACCGAAGAAGCGTATATCTATGGGAGCAACAGGCTGGGAGCAATAAACAACAGAACCAGTGCGGTTTTTGCAGCCGAATCCAAAAAGTTTTACTCAACATACTTTAATCTGACCAATAACAGGTTTGTCATTACCGGCTGGGATAATTCATTGAATCCACTGTTGCCTTGTTTTGCGGATTGTTATACTGCAGGATCGCGCACCCTTGGAAACAAGCAATATGAATTTGCAGATCATTTGGGGAACATACTTGCAGTGGTTACCGATGAGAAACTCTACATTGATAATTCATCGCCATTTGAAGCCCGTGTTATTTCAGCCCAGGATTATTATCCCTTTGGCATGTTGATGAATGACCGGTATGAAAACACAGAGAACTACCGTTTCGGATTCAATGGTAAAGAGAATGACAATGAGGTGAAAGGGACTGGAAATCAGCAGGATTATGGGATGCGGATTTATGATCCGAGACTGGGAAGGTTTTTGTGTGCTGACCCGTTGATTGTGCAAGGGCAACAGTACCCTTGGTATTCTCCCTATCAGTTTGCGGGGAATAAGCCGATACAGTTTATTGACCTTGATGGACTTGAAGAATGTGAGCCATATCAGAGAAGAATAAACTGGTTAATGGTTTCAACTTTTCAAACTGCTGCTAAGGCTAGTGGAGAATTTATGTATAGAAATAAATATGAGAAGCATAAATATGATGGGTTTAATCAAGATTACAATTATGAGGGCGTAGAAAATGAAGACAATATAGTTAGGACGGATTTTTCAGGTATAGTAAAAAGAGATGAAAGACCTTTTTTCAGTTCATATGGCAATGATTATGAGTGGAATATCACAATCCCAATTGGAAAAGAATTTGCAAGTGGTCAAGTAAAATTTTATGTAAAGAAAAATGAGGAGGATATGATTGTCAGAAATGTTCGTGTTGCCGATGGTTACGAATCAGATGGAGCAATGTCTGGTTCTGGTGGATATAAAGTCAAATTTAAAAATTCAAAAAATGATGTTGTAGCAGTCGTATTTTTTGAGTCTCAAAAAGACTTGGATTTAGCAAAGAAAGAGTACAAAAGACTTCAGAATTCAGAGTATTTGAAATATGTAGAACAGAATCAAAACTCGGAAACCTATAAAGAAGAAAAACAAAAAACTGAAAGTCCAAACTTAAATTGAAAAGTTTATGAAAAAAACTCTTTTATTAATAGGTATCGTCATTTTATTCGTGCTTGTGCTGTTGATTTTATATTACAAACCATACCGTAAGTACCAATTACTCAAAAATGTCCAGACTATTATTTCTGATAAAATCGGAGAATCAATATACCCATATTACAGGGAGTATTTATTTCCTCCGAAGAGTTTTGATTCACTTGTAAATTTTTGTGAATCCGAAGGATATGACGGTATTCATATTCTGGACAATTTCATGAAGGAATCTCATATTTCACTAACCGAAGATAGTATTTTCGTTTTTTTTAATTATAATGAGGAAGATACAACTCTCAATGATCGTGTTGATTTTTTTGAATCTTCGTTTTTGGATTATGCTTTCTTAAAAAAGGATATTGTTGTTTTTAAATGGAGAAAACTGGAATATTGTGAAATCGAAATAACTCGCCCTCGGTTTTTTAAGCGAGGTCAAATTTACACAGATACAACTGTTTTACCTAGATTTTATGGAGACTTATATTTAAAAATACAAGAACAAATCCCATCAAATATTGATTTTTTTAATGCATCATCTAAAAAGAGATTGTTATTAGAGGTTGATATGGCAAATGACAAGACAAAGCTTGTAAATATTATAAGTTGCGATGAATTCCTGAAAATGGAAAAGCTAAAAAGAATATTACTTAGTGTCCTGTCAGAAACCGAGTTCAATAATAATGAATATGAAAAAGCAATTATTCCAATACTGATAAGCCCAGAAACAATTCAATAATTTTTACTTGAGCTCTAAAACCTTGCAATATCTACCAGAATTTTATAACAGATATCCCAATATTCAACGCCCCGCCCACCAGCGGGGTTTTTTACTCTAAGAAAAGTATTGAAATTTCAAAATTTTCGGAGGTTGTGAATTTGGGTGGTGTGCAAAAAAATGATGCAGTACGAAAGTTAAAATATTTTATTGTGGCACACCAAATGGGACGCTAGAGGGTTTGATTAGTGTGGGTGCGGAATGTGGCGTCCCAGGAATAAATTTTATGGTGTGTAATTCTATGCCTGTGAGAACTTTTTTGAAAGAGTACAAAAAAGCCGCTGATTTGAGCGGCTTTTTGCAATATTGGGTTGGACATTTAGGATTTATCGTGCATGGTGCAAGGCTCTTAATTTCTTTGCGGCAAATGAATCGGATTCCCTCTTGAAACAGTCATCCCATGAATTATATATCCATTTTTCCTCTTGTATAAATAAACTAATATGTCAAAGTTCCTTCCGTTAACAAAACTATTATCTTCATAAGTAAGAGTGATGTATTCATCAAACTCATTATAAATCTTTACATTTTCTTTTCCCAGAATATCACGGTCTTTTGTTGCCAATAAAAGTTTGTCCACGGTCTCTTCTACACCCAAACATGACCCATCTGGCATATAATCTCCTCCCCAATGCTCTCGATCTATCATATTAAGTATTTTCTCTTTCTCACCATCTTTAGCATACTGTAAAACATCAATAACAACTTGTTTCGGATCACGTTCTGAACACGAAGTAAATAACATCATTGCAGAAACCAAGCATAGCACAAAAATATTCATAATTATTCTGTTGTTTTGTTTTCTTCTCTAACTGTCCAATCTAATGATTCAATCACTATGTTTCCATATTCTTGAATATTGTTCAAGTAATCCTGATCATCAGATTCAGGAAGTGTCCCATCAAGAGCATAGTTTGTTACATCAGCAAGAGCAACAGTTGTTCTCATGTTTTCAGGAAGGTCTTTCATTAATACACTTTGCATATCTGATGCTTTATTAAAAGCTTTGTTGTAAGCAACTGCATAAGAGTTTAACGCCAATTTATTATTTGTGTTTGAGAACGTCTTTTCAGCTTCTATAATACCAAGAACAGTAAAAGCCAGATCAAGCAATCCTGGGCCGCCTTTTCCAATAGCATTTCCAGCACGACTTCCGGACGGAGTAACAGTCCTTCCTGGATTTTTATCAGGACTTTTGTATGCCCCCGGTTCACCAACTATAACTACACCATTTTTTCCTCTAACCATTCGCGCACTGTATCCGCCATTCCCATTATCTGGTTGCTGATACATATTACCCTCCTCGTAAACTTGAGCTGAAGATCCTTCAGCTGGACAGCATGGATATGGAACATTGTTAACACGTATCCCCGCATTTGTGATAGCTTGGTTGACTTCCGTTTCAAACATTATACCGATTGACGAAGAAGATACGGCATGAACATAATACAATGAACCATTTTTTGCATATTTCTCAGCCCCCTCCAAATCAATACACCTTATCACATCATTCTCTGCGAACGCATAAGTACTGTTCCATGGATATTCTGGTGCAAGTGGGTCAACAGAAAGAAACTTACCAAGTCGTGAATCGTAAATTCTGTATTTAAATTCGAGACTGTTTCCTGTGCCCTTTATCTCATTATCAGCCTCCTGACCGTTGAATCCGAAACTGTGACACCCGCGCCTCTGCAGGCCGCTTTGGGAGCGGCTTGTAGAAAATGTCGCCGTATCTGATGCCAATAAGTTGCAAACAGAATTCATAGCCATGCAGAAGTTTTACCTGGCTAAGATAGAGATAATTTTGTTAAAGAGTTCAGCTCTGCTGAACCATTTTAACCGCAGAAGCACCATCATCGCAAAGGGTGAAACCGATTGATGAGTTTCGATTGTTCTGCAATATCTATTTTCTTGTATTGCATTACACTCGAAGCCCATTTCAGGCCACTCAGTTCCATTACTTGTTCAACAGGCATTTTCCGATCGTTGAGCCAATACGATATTACCGACATTCGGATTCGTTCAGGGTTCATAGTTCTGCCTGGGAACAACATTCTGAGAGGCTCAAAAACAGCATGGATGCTGTCAACACTCATTCCGCCACCAGCCTTAGAAATTATGAGCTTGCTGGTTTTCGCTTTAATCATTGCAGGTCTGGTTTCATTCAGATATCTGATAAGCAAGGCAATCTGTGAAACATCGAGTGGTAAAATTCGCCCAGATATTTTTGCAGATGCTTTGATATGAACTTCTCCCTTGTCCAGATCGATATTGGTAATGTTTAGTTCTGCAAGCTCATGACTGCTGAGCGCCTGTTGCAGGAGAAATGAAAACAGTACCCTGTCCCGCACATCAAGGTTTTTGTAGCGATTGGGCCTGGTGTATAGAAGTTGCAGTTCATTCATTGAAAACAGGTCCTGCGTCTGAATAGCGGTCTTCTTTCGCTTGATGATTAGTTTCCGGCATGGGTGATCGATCCGGCGCCCTGTGTGCAATAAAAAATCGTAGTACTTTTTTATTGCAGCAAGCATCCTTGTCCGGGTGGCCACTTTTGGATATCTGATTGTGAGTTGATCGAAATACTGCACCAGATCCATGTACTGAAATTTTAGCGCATCAGGATGGATGGACAAAAAATTGCTGATTACGTACAGGTAATTATCAGCAGTCTGCTTTGTATGAGCTGCGCGGACATATTGTTCAAGAGTTTGTTTTTTCATGGTTATGCAATTTTAAATTGTTTTCTTCTGCGGATCATGTACAATTGCGTTGTGTCAATTTCGGTATGACCTAAAAAGTCACGGACGAATTCCATCCCGGCTCCGGCTTCCTGCAAATGAGTAGCAATGCTGTGACGCAAACAATGCAAAGTGATGTTTTTCGCAGTGATGTTTCTGTTACCACTTCTGCTGCAGATTGTTTTCAGCATTTTATTAAGGGACCCACCGGAAATCCGTTGTCCATTTGAGTTTAAAAAGAAAGCGTTTTCGAGCGGTACAGAAAACACGACCCTTTGTTGACGAAAGCTGAAAATGTAGTTTTTAATTTCTGCGGAAATCGTTTCTGTGAGCGGAATTTCACGTCGTTTCCCATTTTTGCCGGACCTGACAACCAGGTATCCTTTTGACAACAAAACATCATGAACATTAAGCATGACCATTTCAGTACGTCGCAGACCACAGCCATAGGCAATGTTGATAATGCTGGTTTCCAACTTGTTTTCGCAGCAGCGTTTCAGTTCAAGAACCTCGGAAATGCTCAGGATTTCTCTTGGTATTGATTTCCTTTTGCTGAAAGCAGGTAAAACATATGCGGCACTTACAACCTTCGTGTCAAGCAGCATTTCAAAAAACAAATGCAGTGCAAGAAGATGGTTTTTGACACTGTTGTCGCTGAGCGTGCCTTCTCCCCGCCAGCAAGGCCTTGTGTGGAGCCATTCTGAATAAAGGTTGATGTCAGTCGCGGTGATTTCTTTTACATGTCTCAACCCGCACCCTTCCAGCCAGCAGAGAAACTCTTTGATGGGTGTGATGTAATTCAGATTGTTTCTGTAATTTCTGGCTTTGATAAATGAGACATAGTTTTCTAAGATGCTCATGTTTGATACATTTCTGATTTTTGAGTTCATAAGAATGTGTTTTTTTTGTGCATAATGTTAAATTTGGGTCGCAAGCGGTCAATGATAGTGCTGATGCGAAATGTAGCGTCCCATTATTGTGTATTTTTCTCTGAAACAGAGGATGTTTTGGCCATCAGTTGACGGCGGATTTCGGATCTGGTTTTCTCTACATTGTCCCAATAGCAGATTTCATATTGATAACCCTTATTGATGGAGCCTTTTATTATTCTGATATAATCGATGTTTCTCAGAATTCTGAAGTATCGGTTGATTTTTGTTTTACTGATATGGAGTGAAAACCGAATGTCTTTTTCAGAGAACAATGCATCTTTATCTGATTTCTGCCGGATCATCCATTTCTTCAGACGTTCAAAAAACTGACGGGTGCTGCTATCAAGGTCATCCGCTTTCAAAACTATTGCAGGAATAAACAATTCAATCGCATTACGTATATCATCAATAGTTGAAATCAGACGACCATATTTGTCCTTCCTGCGCTGAAACTGATGCAGAATAGTAATTTGCGCAATAAAATCCTGAAACTGCTGGTTCAGTCTTCTTTTGTGTGGCAAATTCAAGGGAAGAGAAACAGACTCTGCCCATGGATTGATGACTTCGAAAGCTTTCAAAACACGTATGCAGTTTCGCAACAAATGAATGGCGTAGTCCAGTTCTTTCACATCCGTTTCACCACTTCGTCTGCGGTTCTGATAACGGATTATCTCTTCGGTTTGTTCAGCGCTTTCATCAATCCCAAGAACAATTGAACGGCTTTCATTGTCATAGAAAATTTCCGTCAATGTCGTTGCCGATAAACTTGCAAAATGAGCTTTGACTTTTCTAAATTGCGAGGCAGTTTCTCCGAAACTATTTTTCAGAGTAAGTGATGAACTCACGAAACCGGCGCTCTGCAATTCGCGCAGCGCAAATCTTGAATCTCTGTTCAATCCGTCAAAATCCTGGATGACAAAAAGTTTGTTCAGCAGCATTGTTCCCTGAAAATAGTAAAGAGATTTTCCGGTTATTCGTGTAACGTTAATCACATCTTCCGGAGGCATGCAGCGCATGATGGCGTTGATCAGATGCGATTTTCCGCTTCCGCTGTCACCCTGAACAATTCCATGCAGGGGATAAGGCATTTTGTAGGTAGATGCGATAATGAAAAGTGCAGTCCGGAGTTTTGCTTCGCCAATGATACCCGTGGTTTCAAGCAAAAGATTGATTTCGTCCAGAAGACATTCGCTTTTCAGAAATCTCATTGCAGCTTTTTCCGCCGATGGTGTAAGTGCTGTATTGTCAGCTGTTGTATGCTTTTCATAGTCCTCAACTTCAAAATGTTGTTCGCGGTATTTTTCCAGCAACAGCGTGAGCTCAGCAATATCTGTTTCAACTTCGTCAATATTTACAGTTGTGTCGCATGCTGCAACGTATTCGAGGCATTTTTCTACATCTTCAGGATCGAAAAGATCAGGTTTGAATCTGTGTTTCTTTATGTTTCGTGGAGTGATGATGAACAAAGTGATTTTCATCGACCCGAAGTCGGAAGGCAATCGTCCGGCAATCTCATAAATTGCAGCCTTTCCACGGAATGAAATGAT